>NZ_JAQMTM010000055.1:0-51551 GCF_028331085.1 Anabaena sp. CS-542/02 | reverse complement strand
GATAGCGGTAGTCTTTCTTGTAAATCTTAAGAGAAATATCGCGTCTGGCTAAGGCGTGCAAGTCTACTGAGGGATAACCGCTCCCATGCTCCCGTTGAAGTAGAAAGTAAAGTCTAGCTTTGTCTAGGTTTTATATAGCAGATGAACGACATATAATTTTCTTAATTCCAGATTAGGAATAAACACCACCAAGTGGTAACGGTATTATTGGTTACTATTCATAAAGGAGAATATACAAATACAATTTTTTAACTAATGTTAATATACAATCATTTAACTCAGTATTTGATTCTGAATTATGACATTGGTAGTAAAACCCACACTCAAAAGTATCAAAGAATATGCTTACCAGGCAATTCAACAACACCTGAAAAAAACTTTGAAATGGGAGACAGCAGTAAAAAAAGATGAGCACCCAGAAGGATTGCATCAAATGCGAGTCGGGATGCGTCGCCTACGTACTGCAATAAGTAGGTTTGATTTGGTACTCAATTTACCGCAGTCAGCTAGTGATCAAAAAATCAGTAAAATTGCAACTACTTTAGGTAAACTCAGAGACATAGATGTACTTAAAGAAACTTTAGAAAACCTTTACCAACCATATTTACCTCCCAAAGAACAAAAAGTACTGGCAACAGCTTTAAATGTTTTAGGTAAACAACGCCAAAAGGCATTATCGCGGACGCGTAAAACATTACAAGGGGAACCTTACAATTCTCTCAAACAGGGATTGTTACTTTGGTTAGATCAACCTATTTATAAACCTTTAGCATCTCTAAGCATTGAACAAGTGTTACCCGACTTACTTTTACCTGAAGTGAGTAGTTTTTTACTACATCCGGGGTGGCTAGTGGGGACTGATATTATAGATGCAGATGTAAAAGTTTGCACAAACTGGCCAGCAGAAAACATAGAACAAGAATTGACAACTAAAGGCGCCAGCATTCACAATTTACGTAAACAAGCCAAACGCCTGCGTTACCAAATGGAGTTATTTAGTGATTTATATGGCGAATCTTACGCAGCTTATGTTGCGGAAGTCAAAAGTATCCAAGACATATTAGGAAAGATGCAAGATAGCGTGGTGATGGGTGAGTGGCTGGGGGATGTATTCCAGTCACTTGATGCCCAACTACCGACCCTCACCAGTTTATTACAAGAAAATCGTTATCAAATGTGGCTGCAATGGCAACCTTTGCAAGAGCGCTATTTGCAAACTCAACATCGGCACAGTTTTCATTTAACGCTAACACGAAATTCCCTACCTTGCTGCGAAGCAAGCTAGGGATGAATAGTGGGAAATTACGAAAACCTCTCAAATGTATCTGAACGTAGTTCAGAGAGTACGGAGGGGATTTGAGTAATTTCCAATTACCTGTTAGGCGCATCTTGAGATTGTATATATTGCTTGATTTTCTCAATTGGTGCGCCACCAGTAGAAGCAACATAAGTTCAGGCGAAGCCAACTGTGGGTAGTTCATCAGTACTCAACCTTATGGCTACAGCTATTTCATGATTAGTGACGACAAGATTGAGAATTTGCTTGCCCCATGACATGTACAATTGTATTCACCCCCAGTGGAGGAAGCCCCCCACTGATTGCTTGCTGGTAAGTCTAGTGAAGCTAACCAATTAATTTCTGCCAGGTCATTTGTCCAACAATACCATCGGCAAGTAAACCATTTTGTCTTTGATATGCCCTAATGGCTGTTCTTGTCTGGGGTCCATAGATACCATCCACGCCAGCACCGACACGGTGTTGTAGATATCTCACAATTTCACCGCCAGCGTGGTTAGGTCTGACTATTCGTTTAGCTAAAATCAGATTAATCGCATTCCAGGTACTTGTATCTGCAATTCCAGTGGGTGATAGTCCCACGATATTCTGAAAATTGACTGTTGCCGAGCTTGTGGCCTGTCCCATGATGTTATCTTCTACCAAACGCCTACCATTACTATCGGTAATTTGTAATTGGTTTAAGGTTCTCTGCAGTCTGATAACTGTAGTGTCTATATTCAACTCTTCATCTGGTACCGGATTAACAGGGGTGCTAGGCACTTCACCCGTCAAGCCTTTGACGATGGCATTAGCAGTTGCTTCCGATTCAAAGATATTCATATCTCTTGGTGAATCAATAAAGCAGCATTCTATAAGAATGGCAGGCATCCTAGTATTTTTCAGGACATATAAGTGAGACCCACTTTTAACCCCACGATTAAAAAATCCTAATTTGACAATTTCATTTAACACTGGTTGAGCAATTTTCCTTCCAGCATCACTAGTTGCAAATACTTCTGTACCATTAGCCCGACCATTAAAAGCGTTAAAATGTATTGAGACAAAAACTTCAACTTTGTTAGTATTGGCGGTATTAATTCTTTGGAATAGTGAATTCGAGACGGAAGTAGACCTATCTGGTTTACAGACTATGACTTCATGTCCTAAACCCCTTAACTTTGAGATAACTCTATTCCCCACATCTGTATTGAGAACATCCTCAGATTTGATCCCAACAGCACCTGTGTCTGGAGGCGAATTATGACCGATATCAATGCCAAATTTCATCTGTTGAACCTCTAGTTTTGCTTCTAAGTTCTAATTTATTCTGGTTATACTAGGCCAATTATCAGGTTGTGAACTACCTACACTTTACCGTCTGGTCTGTGTAGGCTTCCAGCTTCATTAGATAAACACAGATAATTTGCGTTCCTCACTGGACCTGGAAAAGCTATAAATATCATTTATAGCTTTGATCGTGTAACAAATAAGTTAACATAATTGATCACGGGCACTGTCTCGGATTAACCTCTCAAACAATAGAACTTGTTTCCCCACCACCCGATAATTTGTCAAGATTTAGCGGCGGGTGATTAAAATTCAGCTAAATTTCCTGGTTTGTTACCAGACTAGGCGTAAATTTGAGTTAGCATAACCTTGGGTGTTTGGAGAAAGGCGATGAGCAAAAAAAAATTGAGTCAAACTGGGAACTCCCAAGGTAGTTCAACTCTGGGAAGATTTGAAAGTAAAAGGGTGCATTTGACAACGCCAGTTTTGGCTATAGCTGGATTTTTGGCGATGATGATCCCCAATCCCGGTGTGGCTGTCTCTAACGCTAATGATTACCGTGTCTGTACAGCTCGACTGTTGGATTTGGGACTAACTGAACAGGCTGTATCACAAGGATGTGCAAAAGCACTGCGTCCGAGAGACCTGTCGGATTGCGTGGTGAGAATTAATCAGCAAACTCAAATTAGTGCCGTAGATGCTCTCTCTTCCTGTGAGCAAGCCCGGCGACCCCAGGATTTATCTACTTGTGTTGTGGATATCAGTAGTAATACAGAAAAAACCGTAGACACAAGAGTCTTAAATTACTGTCTCCGTAGTTTGTTACCTCAGCGTTTCGCTCAGTGTGTGGTGGGTTTACGTAGTGTGATGGATATTGCACCTACCCAGGCAATGGATACTTGTATTGATGCCAGTGACAGTGTGAGTCGCTTTTCACCTCCATCTGCATCGCCTAGAGTTCCCACACAATTTAGTCCTTCGTTTGAGGTCACTCCCATTGTAGATTATTGAGTAATTGAATGAATTACTTGTATGAATTACCCCACCCCATGGTGGATGGGGTTTTCTACCCCATGGAGAAAGTCAGATATAGCATTTCCCATCCTCGTGAGGTACAAAGTTGTTTAGTTTCAGGGAACAGGGAACAGAGAACAGGGAACAGGGAACAGGGAATTGATGTGTACTTCATTAGCCTGAAAAAGGCTTTAATGGCATCATACAAATGCCATTAGATCAAGCAATTATCAGTAATAAAATGTGTTAATTATATCAGGCATTGGTGATAAATTCACTTAACTCTAGATTATGCGCGGGTATGCTCCCTAGCACCGAGTACTAAAAGTTAAAAGCTCTTGCTTGTGAGTTTTTTAAGTGTTTTATCCCGCACTGCCAGGAATTGATACTCTCTCGTGCCCAGAGGTGGACATTCCTAGTTTCAGGGAACCACTTAAAACTATTTGTTCTCCCCTAGATGCCATCGCCCCATCTAGGTGCATAAAAGCGCAATCACTTCAGGAGCGTTGAAGCGAAAGAGCAGCCCTTACCTTTAGGGTATAGTATTCATATTTACATCCCACTGTCATAGTAAAAGGTGTTAATGCTATAACACCTCGACTATCAGTCTTCTTTTCTACCAAAAACCATCTGCAAAATCATAGGAATCCCTCCGCTTTGGTGATATTTATCTCCCCAAGCACGAATGATTTCATCTAATTCTGTCATAGCCTGATCCCATTTTTCGGCTGGTATATCAAGCTCTTCTAAGGCTCGCATGGTATTTGGCCGATGTTCTGACCAATCTTTCATCATCCGGAAATACCGGGCTGTATCTTCCACCATGATGTATGTACGCTCTTGATCGTCTACTGGCGCATAAAAAGGACGGGTAAGAGCGTAAAAGGGCATTCCCCAAGGAGAATCAATGCGCGTGACTGTACCGGAGTATAGTAGCCGACGCTTGATATGCTCTGCTAAGGCTTCGCTCAAAGGCATTTGATGCTCAGGTGGCAATACCTCTTGCGATCGCCTGTGTAGAAATTCAATCAGATCCAAAAACTCAAGAGATGTAGTCAATTGAGCATCGGGCAGATTACTCGGTAGTTTCTGCTCAATTTGTCTTTTTTCTTCACTGGTTAAACTTGTCCCAGGTACACGAGACATCCCTGGTTGCCAGGGAAACTTTCGCATCCAAACATAAGGTAATTGAATCAGATAGCGAGGTTCTTGAGAACCTAACATCTTTAATAATTTCCCTTCTGTTAGCGCTTGTCTGACTTCCTCTACAATGATTTTTACCCTTTTTGGCTCTAGATGATGCAAGTGACCGGTCATCCGCAGATTTTGTCCTTGCTCTAGATAGGTCATGTATATCGCACATTTAGCTGCCGTTGCTGCTGCATCTAAAAATGCTCCATGCCTATGCCCACTCGTCCGCATGGCACTAAAAGCCAGATAAAGCATGATCTGATCCATGGCACTAGGGCTAAGACGCTTAATCAGATCTATGTCGTTATTCATATTACAGACAGTTGAATAGCAAGTTTACAGATTTGTTAGTCGCACAGTAATAAGTATTATACATCCAATTGCCGCTAGTGTCTTCAGTTTACAGCTAATTATCCTTATTATCCTTGAATTCCCAATTTTTCGGGACTTGCACATGATAATCGAGTGGGTATATCTGACTACAATAACTCTCGCATGGATTCAATAAGCTTCCAGCATCCGTTGGTTGTTTACAGATTCCCATTCGTGGTTGGGACTTATTTAGCCATAGGGTGAACCTAATGCCATTAGGTTCACAGGCAGCTTTGCCAAGTTGTAACCTAGTTGGTTAAAACTTTCAGCATTTTTTGGGAGTATAGGCAGTTGCTCCAAGGTAAAATTATCTACCTAAAATTTAGCAGATAATTCTCAGTTCAACATACATTTTATTTTCTTAGAATATGATATTCTTTTTTGGCTTGGTTTTGTATTAATTTTATATAAAGTAATTTATTTTCAATACCCACCTCAGTAGCATTAAAATGCTTAATATGCAATTATTTGTCAAGCTTCCCTGATATTTACCCACAGATGATCATTTATAGCCCCATTAGCTCTTCGGGTTTGACATGATCGCGAATAAATCGCTGATTCCCTGAAAGTACTACGGTAAATTTTAGTAAATTATAATACTATATATATACTTAAAATCAATATATTCACTGAATAATTCATCTAAAACTCCGTGAAAGAAGGACGACACAAGTAAGCTACGTTGGGGCATCGGGGATGTAAGCTAAAGGAGTCGTGACGGGTACTGTGGTTTTCTGCAGGTAGTCTTGTGCAAGGTCTGTAGTTTGTGTCATTTTGCCAACTAGAAAAAGTTCTAACGGGATGGGATCATTTTCTCCAAACTGTAAGCTGCTACCCCAATTGTTACAAATGACACTCCAATAACTTGCACAACTGCCAAGCTTTCCTGAAGTATTAAAGCAGCAAACACTACAGTTAAAATTGGCACAGCCGCTCCGATAATCGCTGATCGTAAAGCACCTAATTTGCGAATACCAACATTGTTGAGGACATAACCTACTAGAGTTAGAACGCCCAAAATAAAAGCAATCAAAATAAGTTCCAGCAAATTAGATGGCTCAACAGTAATATTCAAGTTTCTTGGTAAAGGTAGCATCAAACAGATAAAACTCAACAGGAACATGGTGCTAAAATTAACTAACGTAAAAGACACTGGATGCAGTTTACTAGCACATATCCTTGTCAAAATCACGTAGCAGGCAAAAGCTAAACCAGCTAAAATGCCTGTGGTGCTTCCGAGATTAAAAATACTCGTACCCATGGTACTAGAACCGCCTAAAACCATTAATTCACCGCATAAAATAGCAACCATAGCAGCCAATCGGAATCCATGAGGGCGATCGCCGAACAGTAACCATGAGAGAAATCCGCTGATTATGGGGTAGACAAAGAACAAAGCGATCGCCATTCCAGTAGCTACCTGACCCATAGCAAGGTAGATCAGCACCTGAGATACAAACAGAAAACAACCACTGGCGATCGACATCTGTAAAATTCTTTGTTTCTTCAGAGTACGATTCGGAGTAGGGTTACTACCTGATGATGCCATCAGAGTTTGTATATCTTGCCATACTTGTGGATGCATCATGGGAGCCAAGAGCAACATTAGTGGCACAACTACCAGCAGACGTAGCATTAAAATTAAAAATATATTTCCCAGTGTTGGCGAAATAACTCCCTGTATCTCCAAAACTCCCAAATTGTCCTGAGGTTTAAAAAACATCCACTTGATGACTATGTTGTATAGCGATGATAGGACTGTTGACAACACAACCAGCAAGAAACCGACCTGGACTGGCGAAAACCTGCGGGAGCTAACTGACCGTCGTGATGGGGGTTTTACTTCTGGCCTAGTTGCTGGTTCAGAACTAAGGGTTTTAGTCTTGGGTTCAGATAAAGTACTAGGTAATAAACTCGACTCCCTCACCTCTGGTGGTGATGGGGTTTCAGGTTCTAAAGGTTCGGTACTAGGTAATAAACCCGATTCCCTCACCTCTGGTGGTGATGGGGTTTCAGGTTCTAAAGGTTCGGTACTAGGTAATAAACCCGATTCCCTCACCTCTGGTGGTGATGGGGTTTCAGGTTCAGACACATCTCTATCGGGTAGAGAATGTGGTTTAGTCTCCAGAGATGATATTGTGTTCGACGATAAACCTAGTGTAGAAAGATCAATATTGTTACTTTCTGATAAATCTCCAGTAGAACTTGGCTCGCTGCTGCTAGTCTCGATTACTCCTGACTGTAAATGTGTCTGAGAAGAACGGGGTAGCTGTGACTCCGTTGGGTGTAAGATAGTAGGCGGTGATGCTTTGACTGCTGATCTGGAGATTTCCTCCATGGTTTTGACCAGTTCACCACGCAGATGATTAATCAACTCCTCTGCAATCACCTCCCCTTGCTGCTGTTGGCTCTGCACTTGAGACAACTGTTGAGAAAGATGATTTTGATAACTTTTCAGATCCTGTTGTAAGGAGTTAAGGTTAATAATCAGGGTATCATTCAAATTAGCAAGCATTTGTTCAACATTCTGACTGTTGTTCCCTGCTGACTGAATAGCAGGTGTTTCCTGAGAATCACCTTCTACTGATTTGCGAGCTAAACTGGCCAGTGATAATTGCAGTTGCGAAGATATATGTTTTGCTAAGGCTTCTGATAACTGACGGATTAACACTTGCTGTTCGGTGATTTGCCGTACCTTTTGTAAGTGTTCTTTTTCTGCTAATAACTGTTGAATTTCGTCAGATAAACGAGTTTTATCCGCCTGAAGCCGTTTTATTTCTTCGTGTAAAGATCTGAGCACATTTTGCTGGAGACTTTCTAGGTCCTCCACTACAGCCCATAAAGCTGTCTCTGCGGCTCTGGATAGATCACCTCTAACTCGCGGGTTGTCTGGTCGCTTTTCAAATCGCCCCATTAGCTTCTCACCTCTAACACCTGGAAGATAAAGCTCCTTGTTGTCAACTGGCTTGGTACTCATACTCAATTTCTGGATTTTGTCAGACTAGCTGAAAACTTTCGCAGAAACTGCGGACATAAAGGTAATTTTGTCATGCTGAGTGCCTGGTTGGCAAAGTATCTAAATTTATTTACATAACAGCCATACTATACTCTGTTATTTATGTTCACTATCACAGAACTGCTTTTCATGACAGACTTATCTAAATTCACGGTTCTCTACGGATACTTGATGAGCGAAAAACATCATACCCCATATAAATACTGTTTTTTTAGGAGCAAAAGCAATTACTAACAGCTTATGAGTACGTATATTAACACCACAGTATGAAAAAAGTTATGGGCTTGTATGTTAATTTTGTCCAAATGTATCTTGTGTGACGGGTTACATTATTAATATGTATTAAACTCGTAATCGCCAGAAATTCCAAGTATAGTTATCCTCTATAAACTATTTTAATCAATTAACTGTTATTGTGCAAAAACACATTCTGGTTTTGGCGTTGTAGCAACCTGACTTTCAGGTAGGAGGTAGATAAGTATTAGTTGATGAACATAAATAAAGAATATATATTATAGGAACACAATTCTGGCTGTGCTAAAGATGACAGCGCTCAGGATTGCAGTCACTGGAATTGTAATTATCCATGCAACTGCAATATCTTGTAAAGTGCGAAATTTAATTGATTTGATATTTTGCACCATTCCAATACCAATCACACCACCAACAAGAGCATGGGAGGTGGAGACAGGTAAACCTAACCGAGAGGCTAGCAGGATGGTGGTAGCGGTTGCAAGTTCGGCACAAAATCCACTACTAGGTTGTAAAGAAATTATATTTTCGCCAATGGTAGCAATTACCTTTTCACCCCACACAGCTAAACCGGCGACAATACCAGCACCACCAAGGATTAAAATCCAGATGGGGATGGTGATGCCATTAATAGGTACGCTACCAGTGAGATTAATATAGACGATAGTAGCTAAAGGAGCTATGGCATTACCCACATCATTAGAACCATGAGCAAAGGCGACAAAGCAAGCACTGAGAACTTGAAAGCGAGCGAATAGGCGTTCTACTTCTCCTCCCTCTGCTGCTAACTGTCGCCAACTAATGACCGTGAGTGCAACAGCTGCAACTGCACCTGTAAATAAGGGAATGTCATAACTGGGTAGGTTTAAACCTACTTGCTGATTTAAGTAGTTGGTGAGGGGTTCTGTTAAGGAAGGGAGGACAATTACACCAAATATACTGAATATAATTACGCTCAACCAGGGAATCCACTGTTTTAGCTGTGCTATTGAATTTGGTTGTTGTAAAATCCAGTGCTTAATTTGACTGTAGAATAAAGCCGCAATGGCACTACTAATAATTGGTGTGCAAATCCAGCCGATGCTGACTAAGCCAATGGATGACCAATTAATTGCACTTCCTCCCCCAGCTACCCAACTAAATCCGGCGATCGCACCGACCACTGCATGAGATGAAGCTACAGGTAGACCGCGAGAGGTAGCAATTTGCAGCCACAACCCACAGGTAATTAACACTGTTACCATACCAGTTATGTAAATTTCCGGTGTAGCAGTGAACAAAGCAGGATGAGCAATTTTCGTGGCTAAGGTTTGGGATACTTCATGCCCAAATAATACAGCGCCCGTAAACTCTAAAATTCCAGCAATAATTATTGCTTGTTTTAGGGTGATAGCTTTGGAGCCTACAGAGGTTCCCATGGAGTTGGCGACATCATTAGCGCCGAGATTCCAGGCGACGTAAAAGGCTAGTAGGGCGATGAAAATTAAGGTAATGGACATTTAGTCTGGGGATAGATGGAAAGAAAACAGCGATTGTGTGATCAATCAATAGCAAGGGACTATCGTAAAATCACGAGCAGCGCTATAAATATTTTCTGCTGTTATCTTGTTTGCCCGGATTACGGATAAATTAAAATTTTGTATGTTTCTGGTGTAGGTGCGATCGCTTGTGCTACAGCTGCTGATAAATCTTGTAATGGATAGCGATCGCTAATCAAGGCTTGGACATCGATACGCCGATTAAACACAATATCCGCTGATAAACCCTGAAGCCGATAGGATGAACTGTAACTACCCATCAAGTCAATTTCCCGACGGTAAAGAATATTCGGGTTAATGGGAATTTCTACTTGATCGGGAAATTCAGCGAAGAATAGGATTTTACCACCTTTGCGGGTACATTCCAAGGCTTGAAAGAAAGCTTTATCACTGGGAACCGCTAAGAGAGTCACATCAACGCCCATCCCCCCAGTCAAGGCGTGAATTTTCCCAGGTAAATCAGGATCCCGCGCATCAAAAGCTGCATCTGCACCCACATTCAGGGCTTTGTCGATTCTAGATGGTAATAAATCAGTGGCGATCGCTTTCGCCCCAAAATACTTAACTAACATGACAAACATTAACCCAATCGGTCCTGCACCTGTTACTAGAACAGTTTGTCCCGGAGCAATTTGGGCTTTTTTCACAGCTTTGAGACAGCAGTTAGTCGGTTCTACAAAACTCGCCTCTTCAAAGCTGATATCATCGGGAATGGGAATTAACCCGCCATTCTGGACAATATGTCCTGGAACCTTGACATACTCAGCAAAACCGCCACCGCTAGGATCAAATCCGGCTGTGGTAGAGATATTTTTATAGACATCGCACATGGAGAAATTATCATTGAGGCAGTAGGAGCAACGCATACAGGGGATATGGTGCATCACCGCTACCCGTTGTCCTACTTGCCAAGATTGTACCTGAGAACCTACAGCAGCAATAGTTCCGGCTGTTTCATGACCAAATATCCGCGGTGGTGCATACAGAGGATAACGAATTTTTTTAATATCTGACTGACACAACCCCACAACTCTCACCTGTACCAGCACCTCATCCGGTTCCAGAGTTGGGACTGGGATTTCTTCGTATGATAGTTGATTTACACCTCTAAATACCTGTGCTTTCACGTTGTTTTTTCCACTCATCTTTATTAGATTTAACATTTAGTCGAGCTGAAATAATCAACTGTCATCCTCCCTTTTAAAATTAAATTTTCCCAATGAAATAAAATCATGAAAAATTGACCGAGGTGGAGTGATGGTTCATCAGACATATACAGCTGATGTCTTAGTAGTTGGCGGAGGAACTGGGGGAACTGCAGCGGCCATTCAAGCAGCACGAAGGGGAGCAAAAACCATTTTAGTCAGTGAGTTTCCTTGGTTAGGGGGAATGCTCACATCCGCAGGGGTATCTGCACCCGATGGGAATGAATTAATCGCTTTTCAAACTGGCTTATGGGGCGCATTTTTACAAGAATTGCGACAACGACAGCCAGGGGGACTAGATAACAGTTGGGTGAGCTTTTTTAGCTATGATCCCGGCATTGGAGCCAAGATTTTTGCTGATTGGGTGGAAGAATTAGAGAATCTGCATTGGATTTCTGGACAGGTACCAAAAGAAGTATTGCACCAAGGGAATTGTATAACTGGTGTGCGCTTTTCAGATTTCACAGTTACTGCCAAGATTATTCTTGACGGTACGGAACTAGGGGATTTACTGGCTTTAGGAGAAATACCTCACCGTTGGGGCTGGGAATTACAATCTCAGTGGGAAGAAAAAAGCGCCCCAGCAAATTATAATCATCTCACACAAAGGTATCCGGTGCAAGCCCCTACTTGGGTGGTAGTGATGCAAGATTTTGGTGAAAGTATTGCTCCGGAAATTATTCCACCCCCCAATTATGATCCGTCCCTGTTTACCGTTGCTTGGGATAATTATGGGGCTGAGAAGTTCTTAAATTATGGACGTTTGCCGGGTGGTCGATTTATGATCAACTGGCCCATATGTGGTAATGACTATGGCGAAGGTGTAGGAAGATTAATCGAGTCAGAAGCAGCTAAAAAAGAATTTTTACAAGAATGTCGCTGGCATAGCCAAAATTTTGCTCATTTCATCCAAAAAAACTTGGGTAGGCGCTATGGTTTGGCTGAGTCAATTTTTCCGGGTAACTGTGGTGCTTTTGCCTTACATCCTTACTACCGGGAAAGTCGCCGCTTGGTGGGGGTAGCTACTGTGGGAGAACAGGATATTTTACCGATGTCTGGGGGTAGGGTCGCCCCTTTGTGTGCCGATACCATTGCTGTGGGTAATTACGCTAACGACCATCATTATCCTGGATTCAATTTACCACTGCAACCCAAATCTATATGCTGGGGGGGGCGTTGGACTGGTACACCCTTTACTATTCCCTATGGGTGCTTGATCCCCAGAATCACAGATGGTTTATTGGTTTGTGAAAAGAATATTTCTGTATCTCACATTGCCAATGGTGCTACCAGATTACAACCTGTGGTTATGGGTATCGGTCAAGCTGCGGGAATGGCTGCGGCTATGTGTGTTGAGTTGAATTGTCAGCCGAGGGATTTACCTGTGAGACAACTGCAAATTGCTCTGTTAACAGACTTGCAAGTGCCTGGGGCTATTGTACCTTTATTTAATTTAGATATATCACCCCAAAATCCTGCATGGGTAAATTGGCAATTGTATTATTTAAATCAACCTCCAGCCTATCCATTAAGTGGAAATTGCCCTATTCCCTTAGTAACTACGTATGATTGTTTAGATACACAGCAATTATTAACACGCACAGGCACTTGTTTTACAGGTCTTTTTCAGCGGCGAAATCAGCAGGATTACCAATTTACTATGACAACACCAGGAGAATATGATGGTCAAACTTGGCAGATTGTGACTTTGCGATCGCCCATAGAGGAAAAACTACAAGGGTTGATAGATGGGCAAAAACTAACTATTTGGGGTCACTTAAATCATGCTGGTCACTGGTTAATAGCTGAAGATGTTGATATATCGTGAAACCATTTTTTTTTCAGTAAAACTGAATACTTTTTTGTTTAATTTTCCGGAAAGACTACCAGAAAAACAGTAGAATTAGTTAAAGAATCCTAAAATAAACATCTATTATGGGAGCTACGATTTCACTTTTGGTTCCGAGTTTGGTTTTCAGTGTATTAGCTGTTAACTACCAAGTAAAGGCAAATCTCTCATCTGAGATGTTGTTATTTTCTTCTAGTTCGCAACAGTTATACTCAGATTCATCTTCATATCAAGCGCAAGCTAATGACCGAGAAAAACCCATACCACACCGGGGTAGTGGGCGTATCAATAGCATAGAACAGCAGAGTATTGATGGTTGACCGAAGAGTGGCCTATCTGTTCGGTCAGAAGTGAAAAGCACCCGGATCAAATCCTCAACAAGCCTGTGGTAATTGTCTGGTAGGGGTAAATACTGAATGATGGGATGAAGCGCTGATATGTATGTATACGGAGTGACTCTGAAGTTCAGAGTCACTTTTAAGTATGTTAGCAGATAATCTGGTTCAGGCTGGAGAACTTACTTTTTAGCTTCAGCAATGGGAACCCACTCAGTGTGGAATGTTCCTTCTTTATCAACACGCTTGTAAGTATGTGCGCCGAAGTAGTCACGTTGCGCTTGAGTGAGATTTTGGGGTAGGCGATCGCGGCGATAGCTGTCAAAATAATCCAAAGATGCACTAAAAGCAGGTACTGGGATACCCACTTTTGCAGCTGTCATAATCACTTCCCGCCAAGCATCTTGTCTGTCGAGAATAGTTTGCTTAAATTCGGGAGCCAACAACAGATTGGGTAATGCAGGATTTTCGTTAAAAGCCTTCTTGATTTTATTTAAGAAGCCAGCACGAATAATACAGCCACCTTTCCAAATCCGAGCCATTTCACTCAGAGTCAGATCCCATTTATAAGTCTGGGAAGCTGTAGATAACAGCGCCATACCCTGAGCATAAGAACAGATTTTAGAACAATAAAGAGCATCACGCACCTTATTCACAAAATCCTTCACATCCCCATCAAACTTAGCACTAGGACCTGTGAGGCTCTGAGATGCTGCTACCCGTTCATCTTTAATAGAAGACATAATGCGGGCGTTAACTGCTGCGGTAATTGTGGGAATAGCCACACCCAATTCCAAAGCAGTCTGTACAGTCCAGCGTCCAGTTCCCTTTTGACCAGCTGCGTCAACAATTAAATCTACCAAGGGTTTCTTGGTTTCGGGGTCAACGTAAGGGAAAATATTAGATGTGATCTCAATCAAAAAGGAATTAAGTTCATCGGTGGTGTTCCACTCAGTGAACACCTCATGTAACTGACTTGCACTTAACCCAGCCACATTTTTCAGCAGGTCGTAGGCTTCTGCAATTAACTGCATATCACCATACTCAATACCGTTGTGTACCATTTTGACATAATGGCCAGAACCACCAGGGCCAATATAGGTTACACAAGGGCCATCATCGACTTGGGCGGCAATCTTGTTTAAAATTGGGGAGAGATATTCATAGGAGCTGGGTGTACCACCAGGCATAAGTGAAGGGCCATTCAAAGCGCCTTCTTCACCGCCACTCACACCCATACCAATAAACCGCAGTCCCACAGGTTCTAATTCCTGAGTCCGGCGTTCTGTATCTTCAAACCAAGAGTTACCACCATCGATAATGATATCGCCTTCATCTAGTAAAGGTTTGAGTTGGGCAATTACTGCATCTACTGGCTTACCAGCTTGCACCATCACCAGGATTTTGCGGGGGCGTTCTAATGATGCAACAAATTCTTCTAGGGTAAAGGCGGCTTTGACGTTCCTTCCTGGTGCACGCTGCGCCATAAACGCGTCGGTTTTTTCTCTGGAGCGGTTATAAACTGCAATTGGGAAGCCATTACGCTCGACGTTGAGAGCTATATTTTCGCCCATTACGGCTAATCCAATCACACCAAAGCTTTGTAGTGTCATAAATTATGTTTGGCTAACTCTTGCAGATCCTTTTATCTTTAGGGTAGACCGAGATTTTGGCTGATCTCCTAAAGAAGACCTTAAGACTTGAATAAATTATAGAAATCCACAACTAACACAATTGGTAAGTTATGACAAGTTGATTTTGAAGCACTTGCGAGGATCTAGGTGTGGACTTTACCCAGTTTCTGCCAAGACACAGGAGACTTATTTAGCCTTTGATAATATCATGCCCAGTTAACCCTTGCAACTCCCTTTGATCACACGGCTAAAAAGCCCAAGGCTGTCAGGATAAGTTTTGTCATCCAGTTTGTATCTAAATGAGCAATTCAGTTGCAAAAAATGCAAAATTGAAATATCTAATTAAGGAACTGGGTACTGAGGGCTGATAGTCAGGAACTGTCAACTATTCCTTACCCCCTAATTCCTAGCCCCTAATAAAGCAGTGCAGTAAGGAGTAACCAAAAATGCTGGCATATATTCTAGCTTTTGTGGTTGGACTAGGTAGTTTAGCCATTTACATAACAGCTTTCTTTTTCCCGGAAATCCACCGTAAAAATGATTTTATCTGGAGTGGTGTGGGACTTTTCTATGGTTTAGTGTTATGGGTGTTTGCTCCGCGCATTTCTGGAGGCTTATTACTGGGTCATATAGCTAGCGTCGCTCTGTTAGTTTGGTTTGGTTGGCAAACTTTTTCATTACGTCGCCAAGTCACCCCCCAAACAGCACAAACCCCAGTCCCCAGTGCTGAAACCATAAAAACTGGGATTCAGGAGCAAATAACTAAGTTATCTCTCCCGGATAGGCTCGCTCAGGTACAACAAAGTATTAGTAAGATATTTAGCGGCGCACAAGACAAGGGACAAGAGTCGATCGCCCAGAAGACCCCTGACACTCCTACAATGGAGGAAACCAAATCTACACCACCCCAGAAACCTCTAGTAGAGATTATTGATAAAACTGCTGTGCAACCAGAAGCACCACCGGCAGAAAAAGTTGCAACCCAGGAAGTCCCCGAACCAACTCCACCAAATCCCCCACCTGCGGAAATGGTAGCCGCAGCACAACCTGAGACGGAAGAAAAACCATCGCTTCCTGCTGAGGAAATTGCACCGGATGCAGCACTTGCGCCCCCTGCGGAAGCGCCAGCAGAACAAATACCACCGACTAATCAAGCTGGTTGACTTGGATTAAACCCAGCGTTGTCTCTTATGGCGTTGGGTTTTTTTAATTTCTGGATTTAGTAAAGTGTATAAATATTAGGATTCAGCCATTGAGCGATCGCAAATTTTCTAACCTCCAATATTTTTAGGTTGGGTTGTTCCCGTCAGCGTTGCAAAGCAATGGAACGAAACCAAACATTAATTGCAATATACCGATGAGTTGTGTTGGGTTGCGCTGGGCTTAACCCAACCTACGGGGTAAAATAAATATAATAAAACACAAGTTTACTCAAAAGATATTTTCATTATGGAATATCGCCGCGCCAAGGTACAAGGAGGAACATAATTTTTTACAGTAGTCACCGAAAAAAGACAAAAAATATTATGTTTACCAAATAATGTTTCTTTACTAAGAGATGCTTTTCGCTACGTGATGGAGAGACATCCATTGATTATAGATGCTGTTGTTATTTTGCCTGATCATCTTCATTGTATGTGGACATTACCAGAAAATGATCAGGATTTTTCCACTCGTTGGCGTTTGATTAAAAGTTATTTTAGTCGTAGATGTGAAACTGTTTTACCAGAAAACATATCTTTATCTACGCACAATAAAAAACAACCACCAGTATGGCAATATCGTTTTTGGGAACATTTAATTAGAGATGAAATAGATATGAAAAATCATGTTGAATATATTCATTATAATCCTGTCAAACATGGTTTAGTAACAGCACCAAAAGATTGGGAATTTTCCAGTTTTCATCTTGCTGTGCGTCAAGGTATCTATGATATGATGTGGGTGCGGGTGAGGAAATAATTTTTGATGATCATATTGGAAATGAGTAGGTTGGGTTGAATGAAATGAAACCCAACATTTAAATCAACTGTTAATGCTACTACCTCTAGTAATTTGGGTGTATTTTGATTCCTTTTTGCTCATCTTCATGTATAAAAAAATAGTTAGAGTAATTTCTTAATTCAAAACTCTGCTATAGTATAGTACAGATGAATTACTGGCATTTAAAATAAATATCAGGTTAAATAATCATGTCTAGTACACACACAGGTATTGAGTGGACTGATAAAACTTGGAATCCCACAACTGGTTGCGATAAAGTTAGTCCAGGATGTTTACATTGCTACGCAGAGGCTTTGACTAAACGGTTTCCTAATAATTTTAGAAATGGATTTAATTTAACTTTACATCCCGACAGGTTGGTAGAACCTTTAAAGTGGAGAACCCCTAGCAGAATTTTTGTCAATTCCATGAGTGACCTTTTTCACGAAGAAGTACCTCTAGATTTTATGCAAAAAGTATTCAAAGTTATTGAGGTTACACCTTGGCACATATATCAAATCTTAACAAAAAGACCTGAACGTTTAGTTGAGTTAGCACCTAATTTACAATTCCATAAAAATATATGGTTGGGTGTATCCGTAGAAAATCAAAATTATGTCCACCGCGTTGATTTGCTGCGTCAAGTTGCTGCAAATGTCAGGTTTCTTTCATGTGAACCACTTTTAGGTTCATTGAACCTGAACTTAAAAAATATTGATTGGGTTATAGTTGGGGGAGAGTCAGGACAAAAACATCGTCCTATGAAAATTGAGTGGGCTGAGGATATTCGTGACCAATGTCAAAAAGCTGAAGTAGCATTTTTCTTTAAGCAAGTTGGTGGAAGAACTTCTAAAGCTGGTGGTAAGTTACTAGATGGTAAAATCTGGGATGAAATGCCTAATGCTTGGCAAAAACACCATCAGCAATGGGGTGTATCTCCACAGAAATTAAGAGTTAAAAAAGAAAGTTTAGGGCTTACTGCTTAGGTGGAAAGGTAACTCTAACTGCATCTCCAAAGGTAATTTCTCCTTTGTTCGTTGGTCTTTGATTAGCAGGTGGTTCTGCTGTGATTTTCCCTTGGAATTCAAGATTTTTCAGAGCGGATTTGTAATTCTTCTTAATGTAGGCTTTACCTACATTATGCTGTAGATAAATTTCTATCATTGTGATTGTTTGTCCTGCAAATTGATCTAGGAGCATTTGTTCTAATTCATCTAGAGGATTAGGAATTTCAAACAAAGATCGTTGTATATACTTGGCTGGATTGTACTCAAAAGAAGGTACGCCTTGATTTTGGTCAGAACTTTCTTTAGCCATAATATCTTTGATAATATTATAGCCCTTAAAATTCTTGCTCACAAAAATTAAATGATGACTTGTACGTTGATTTTTTTCATGTTTAAAACGAAAATTTCTAACGTATTTTATGTCCATTTCTTTTAATGATTCACAAATGTATGTGACAATAAGATTTTCTCTATCATTTGAGTTATTTTTTAATTTATTGCGTAATTCATCTGCCCGTGTTTTTCCAAATAGTCCATTTATATGTTCTTCAACTGCTGTATTACCTAGCCCCATGCTAATCCGATTGTAATTAAAAAAGAAAAGGCAATCACAGCCCCAGTTTTTGACGAATGAGTTGATAAGTTGTAATGATAATCCTTTATAGCCAAAAGGATCTAAAAAGAACAGTGTAGGAACATCAAATAGTTCAATAGTATTTTTTCCAATTTCCAAATTAGTTACTATAGGTTGATATTTTAAAGTTTGGATACCTGGAATTGCATTGATAGCTGATTGCAGAGAATTAGTATACTGAGAATTAGCATCATTAAATAATGTCTTCAGCATATTTCGCATATCTGGGTCAGCAATTGCGGTTTCTAAAACTTTGATTGGTGTTGATTTAGAACCATTTCCATATCTACCAGGTCCAGCAAAAAGGTCGATGTAGGCAATTTGAGAACCTCCTTTTTTTGCATGTGGTATAATTACTTTCGCCCAAGCCGGTAGATATTTTTCTACAATTCTGGCTTTAATTAAAGATTGCTCTGTCTGTTCATCAAAGAAGGAATCACCAGCCATACGTAATTACTCTATGTCAAACTAGTAAGTAGTATAATATATTAAGTGATTAATAGATGTATAAAAAATAATGCAGTTTGTCATTGAATATGATATAGTTTGAATTGTTGCCAAGGTTGCAGCTAATATTTTAAGAAAAGTAGCGATAAAGCTAGGTTTAGACCTCAGCAGAATCAGTAGTGTGTCTTTGATAGCACCATTGAAAGTTCGTTTGTGGACTCTTCAAGAATCCCCCGGCTTCTAGCCGTGGGGAGTATCAAACCCACCTAATTATACTGCTAGATAAACAATGCTGGAGAAACATTAAAAAATTCTCCTAAAGCTTTGGCTTGACCTTTACTAATTGCTCTTTTACCATTGACAACTTCGCAAACAACTCCTTTCGATGCAATAATTCCTACTAAGTCAGATTGTTTAATTCCCTGAACATCCATTAAGTGCTTCAGAATTGCACAAGGGGACGATGCTTCAATGGGATACTGCTTGTTTTCAAATTCTTCAATAAGAGTCACTAAAAGCTCCAGTATAGCAGTTTGCTCTGGTGTACGTTGTTTACAGGCCATTAATTGCTCAACTGTTTTTAAAGCGCGATCGCATTCTTTTTCTGTGGTGATAACTTGAGGTTGATACTCTAGTAAAAGTTGACTGTAAGTGATTCTGTTAAAAGAATTCGTCATATTCCTTTTCGCCCGTTTGGCGGCGACCCAACATTAGGAGGATTTTCGCCCGTTATCGGCGGCGACCCGTATCATGGCTTACTTCAATCCACAAAAGTAAGTATGAAAGTTAACGGTTATCAATTGAATATAATATTATATAATAGCGAATGCTGATTAGGTGCATTTTGCCGGTTTATATCAAAGTAGATGTTTTTTGTCTCACTTAATTTAGGTTCTCATTTTGAGAACTAATTGTCAAGGTGATTTCTCGGTATCCATGCCCATCTTCTATAATTGATGGGATAACTTGCATATATAATCATAGGCATGAGACTGTGACAGAACCTGGAAGCTACAAAGATACGGTAAACTTACCCAAGACTCAATTTGAGATGCGGGCTAACGCCATGAAGCGGGAACCCGAAATTCAAAAATTCTGGGCGGAAAATCAGATTTACGATCGCCTGTCCCAGGAAAACCCCGGCGAATTATTTATACTCCATGATGGGCCTCCCTACGCCAATGGCTCATTGCATATTGGTCATGCCTTAAATAAAATTCTCAAAGATATTATTAACCGCTACCAATTACTGAGAGGACGTAAGGTTAGATACGTCCCTGGGTGGGATTGTCACGGTCTTCCCATTGAGTTGAAAGTTCTGCAAAACATGAAGTCAGCAGAACGGCAAAATTTAACGCCTTTGACACTGCGACAAAAGGCGAAAGAGTTTGCTTTAGCTACGGTAGATGACCAAAGGGAATGTTTTAAACGGTACGGTGTGTGGGGTAACTGGGAACATCCTTATCTGACTTTGAAGCCGGAATATGAAGCTGCACAGATTGGGGTGTTCGGCGATATGGTGTTAAAAGGATACATCTATCGCGGTTTAAAGCCGGTTCACTGGAGCCCTAGTTCTAAAACTGCTCTAGCTGAGGCGGAGTTGGAATACCCAGAAGGTCATGTTTCCCGCAGTATCTATGCAGCTTTACCGGTAACAGGTCTGTCTGAGGCGGCTAAACCTGTTTTGGGTGAATTTTTACCTCATTTGTCTGTGGCTGTTTGGACTACGACCCCTTGGACGATTCCGGGGAATTTGGCGGTGGCGGTAAATGGTGATTTGACTTATGCTGTGGTTTCTACCAAGCAGGAATTTACGCATCAGGAAATTGAACGCAGAGCAAGAGAAATATGGGAAGCAAAAGGCAGACCTCAACAAGATAAATTTGGTCAAGATGCTGACTATATTCAAGCTTTACATGAACTTGAAAGACAAGTAAAACCAAAGCAAATTCCCAAATATCTTATCGTAGCCGCAGATTTAGTACAAAGTCTGTCAGCCACCCTTTCCACTCGGCTTACGGTGAAGGCTACCTTTAAGGGACAAGATTTAGAACATACTACTTATCGTCATCCTCTGTTTGACAGGGAAAGTCCCGTGGTGGTGGGTGGTGATTATATTACCACTGAGTCCGGTACTGGGTTGGTACATACTGCCCCCGGTCATGGTCAAGAAGACTACATTGTTGGTCAGCGTTATGGTTTGCCAATCCTCGCTCCCGTAGATGACAATGGCAATTTCACCCCAGAGGCGGGTGCTTTTGCTGGGTTGAATGTATTGGGTGAGGGAAATCAGGCGGTTATTGATGCTTTGACTGCTGCTGGTTCTCTGTTGAAGGAGGAACCCTACGCCCACAAGTATCCCTATGATTGGCGAACGAAAAAGCCGACGATTTTTCGGGCGACTGAACAATGGTTCGCTTCGGTGGCTGGTTTTAGGGAAGGGGCTTTAAAGGCGATCGCTGGTGTAAAATGGATTCCAGCCCAAGGGGAAAATCGCATTACGCCCATGGTGGCGGAGCGTTCTGATTGGTGTATTTCCCGTCAACGGTCCTGGGGTGTCCCTATCCCGGTGTTCTATGATCAAGCAACGGGGGAAGCACTGTTAAATGAGGAAACTATCAAGCACGTTCAAGGTATTGTCGCTGCAAAAGGTTCTGATGCTTGGTGGGAAATGTCGGTGGAGGAGTTGTTACCGGAGTCTTACCGCCATAATGGTAAGTCTTACCGCAAGGGTACTGATACAATGGATGTATGGTTTGATTCTGGGTCTTCTTGGGCTGCGGTGGCTAAACAACGTCCAGAGTTAAGCTATCCTGCTGATATGTATTTGGAAGGTTCTGACCAGCACCGGGGTTGGTTCCAGTCAAGTTTGTTGACTAGTGTAGCTGTAAATGGTGTTGCACCTTATAAAACTGTACTGACTCACGGCTTTGTTTTAGATGAACAAGGGCGAAAAATGAGTAAGTCGGTGGGGAATGTGGTTGACCCGCAAATTCTGATCAATGGCGGTAAAGACCAGAAGAAGGAACCTGCTTATGGTGCTGATGTGCTGCGTTTGTGGGTGTCTTCGGTTGACTATTCTGCTGATGTGCGTCTGGGTAGTAATATCATTAAGCAATTGGCTGATGTGAGGAACAAAATTCGCAATACAGCGCGGTTTTTGTTGGGTAGCTTAGATGATTTTGACCCGGAAAAGGACGCAGTACCTCTGGAAGATTTACCAGAAATTGACCGCTATATGTTACACCGGATGACTGAGGTGTTTACAGAAGTTACCACAGCTTTTGAGAGTTTCCAATTCTTCCGCTTTTTCCAAACTGTGCAGAATTTCTGTGTGGTGGATTTATCCAATTTCTACTTAGATGTTGCTAAGGATAGGTTATACATCAGTGCGCCGAATTCTTTGCGCCGTCGCAGTTGTCAAACGGTGTTGCAAATTGCTTTGGAGAATTTAGCACGGGCGATCGCTCCGGTTTTATGTCATACTGCTGAGGATATCTGGCAATTTATCCCCTACCATACACCCTATAAGTCGGTGTTTGAATCTGGCTGGGTACAGGTAGATGAAAAATGGTTAAATCCTGATTTAGCGGAATTTTGGCAAGAGTTGCGCCAAGTTCGCAATGATGTTAATAAGGTGTTAGAACAAGCTAGGGTAGAAAAAATGATTGGTTCCTCCCTAGAAGCAAAGGTTTTGCTTTACGTTAAGGATGATCAATTACGTTCCCTGGTGAAAAAACTGGATTCTGACAATGGTAATGGTATTGATGAACTGCGCTATCTGTTTATCACTTCCCAAGTGGAACTATTAGAGACTCCAGAAGCATTAGCAGATTTAAAATACAATTTGCAGTCTGATAATTGGGAAATTGGGGTAGTAGATGCGGAGGGGAAAAAATGCGATCGCTGTTGGAATTATTCTACCCATGTAGGAGAGTCAGCAGAACACCCCCTGCTGTGTGAGCGTTGTATCCCAGCTTTAGCAGGAGAGTTTTAAATAGAGAATCTCACCCCCCACCCTCAAACATCCTCTGAGGGTGGGGTAAAACCCATGGAACCCCGTTACAACTTCTGTAATAATTCCTGAGTTAATTGATTAAATGCTTTGGAACCTGAT
This sequence comes from Anabaena sp. CS-542/02, assembly GCF_028331085.1. Lineage (NCBI taxonomy): Bacteria > Bacillati > Cyanobacteriota > Cyanophyceae > Nostocales > Nostocaceae > Anabaena > Anabaena sp. CS-542/02. Next base: position 28,391 of record NZ_JAQMTM010000055.1, on the reverse strand, counting down.
GACTGAGGCGCATTTAAAACTACAGGTTGAAAACTATCCACAGCTTTGGCGACATTCATATCAACTGGTATTTGGGCTTTACAAATTTGTTCTACACCAAAGTCTTCAACGACACGGTGCATTACTTGTCGATAATATCTAGCGTTGAGAAGATTAGAACTAGCCATTGTAAAGACAATTCCCAGCATTTTGATATCTATTTTCGCCTCTTGTTCATGACTATCTTTTAATTGACCGATGCGTCGTTCTAATAGCTGAATACCAACTATAGATAAGGGTTCGGGTTTAGCGGGGAGAATGTAAAAGTCACTCGCAGCTAAAGCACTCCGGGTTAATAAATTATAGCCCGGCGCACAATCTAAAAGGATGAAATCATACTCCTCACGTACCGGTTTTAAAATATTATTTATCAGGACTCTTTCAAAGCGATTCCATACACTTTCAAAATCTTGTTCACCTAAAGCTGTTGCTTGTTGGTGCAGCATTTCTGACACAACAAACTCATCATATAAGTCAATATCTCCGGGTAATAAATCTAGTCCAGGAAGATTACAAACCTGAGTTTGCACAATATCATGAATTGTCAGTTTTGCTTCTGGTTCTGGGTTGATAATTTGGTCTATTAAATATCTAAATGTTTTGCGGTGTTTGCGAAGTTTAGCAAATTCTAAAGGAGACATTAGACTAAGTGTAGCACTGATTTGGCTGTCTAAATCTAAGACAAGTACCCGCTTACCGTGATTTTGAGCTAAACAGGTGGCGATGTTGACTGTAAGGGTGGTTTTACCTACGCCGCCTTTCATATTTGCAGTAGCTATAATGTATCCCATTGGTAAATTCCTCTGATGATGCGTTCCCGTATTTAGGTAGGGTACACTGTTACTCAATAATTAAAACTTGTATAAAGTTAATATTTTTGGCATATTTTTGGGAACTTATTTTACAGCTTAAAATGAGGGTATGTAAATCTTTTGAGCATACAAGCTCTGTAGTCGCTGCATTTTTGCCCCTATCTGGTAAAGTAAATCACCTTTACCCAACAGGTAAGCAGCGGATGTTTCTGTCCCTCCCAAGACAATTTTTGAGTCAGCTTCGCTAGCAGTTCGCAGGGCGATTCTTCCCGGTAAGTTAGAACGGATAATGGGGGTAACAATACCCGCTTCTGGGCGCTGTGTGGCTATAATTAGATGTATACCTGCGGCTCTAGCCATTGCTCCCAAACGTTTTATACTTAATTCTAATACTTTACGGACTGCTTTTTCTGCCATAAAGTCGGCATATTCATCAAAGATGCAGACAATACGGGGTAAGGGTTGGGGAGAATTTTGATTATAGGTGATCAAATCAGCACATCTGGCGTTCTCCAATTTGTGGTAACGAGATTCCATTTCTGTAACTAATTCTTCCATGAGTTCTACAGCGCGATCGCTGTCTTTGACCACGGGTGAATATAACCAGGGGATCTGCTCAAATTCTGGGAATGTGACTCTTTTGGGGTCAACTAGTGCAATTTTCAGATGTTGGGGAGAATGATGATATAGTAGGCTCAGGAGGAGCGATCGCAAAAACTCACTTTTACCGCTCCCAGTAGTACCACCTACCAAAAAGTGACAAGTATTCGCATCGGATAAATCAGCCTCTATCAAATCTCCATCTATACTCACCCCCATAGCGATTTTTATCGGTGCTGTGGGTGGTAAAGATTCCTGTTGAATATATGTTTCAAATCTAGCAACTTGACGCTGTGGACGTGGTAAATCAACACTGATATAACCAGCTTGGGGAGCAATCAAGGGCGGTCGTTCTAAACCCAAGTGTACTTGTAAATCTGCCGATAATCTCATAATGGCATTGACTTTTACACCCAAATCAGGTTTAAGCTTCACCCTGATAAAAGCTGGCCCAATAGTAGACCCCTGGTACTCAACAGGTACTTTAAAAGATTGCAGAGTGTTAACTAAATCTTCCCCAATAGCATCAGCATTTACAGACTCTCCTCTATTATTATCCCAAGTATGATCTTGAGTAACTTGATTGTCCCTGTTTTCAGGAGCTACAGTCAAAAAAGTCCCACTATTATCCCAAGTATGATCTTGAGTAACTTGATTGTCCCTGTTTTCAGGAGCTACAGTAAAAAAAGTCCCACACTTTTGCTGCTGGGGGCAAATTTCACACAAATGAACCTGAGTTGTTACAGGTGGCCCATGGGGTTGGGGTGGTTCCCAACTCAACCATTCCTGCATCTGTAATAATTTGTAGGGAATCAGTTGATGTATTGTACTTTCTAGCTGTTCCCAAGAATATTGATATTCTTTAAACTCCGGTAAAACACAATAAACCGATGCGTCCACAGCCACCTTTTTAGTTTGCCATAGCATATAACTATAAAGTGAAACCTGGGCTAATTGCGCCGATGGGTCTACAGGCTGATAGGTTTTAAATTCTACCACACACAAACGTTTTTTAGCCAAGTTAAAAACTAAGCAATCAAATTCCCCCCTCACCCGTTGCTGTCTGCCATCAGGTAAAGTAAAGTAATGCTCAAGGCTGGATTCTCCAGATATGAAAGTCTGACTAATTAAACTTTCTGCATCGCAATAACTACGATTAGTGATTAACAACTGTGCAAAGCGTTTAATCAGTCCCTGTAAACCCTCCCAAACTTTTAATAAAATTACTACTGTATCAGGGGAGTTTTGGATTACTCTTTCTAAGTATGGGTAAAATATTAATTTATAAAATATTCCTTGCATTCTAGAGGCAACCTCCTCTATATTTAGCAAGTATGATTCTGGCTCAAATAAAGTCTGAAATTCAGGTTCTACTAAAGCTATTTTGATCAACTCATCTGCTAATTTGTGAAAGTGGTTACCAATACCTCTAGGAGTGTCAGGGGGTAAAAATATTGCTGAGTCGCCAAATTTATGATTTAAATAAAAAAGCCGCGGACATTCAAAAGCGATTCTCACCTTAGTAGGATTTAAGGAGGGGTGAGAAGGTCTTTCTTTTACCGGTTCTGAGATATTATTTTCCATATCTAGTAAACTCCGATGTACAGCAGCTAAATACACTGTATCCATAGCTGCATATTGTAATTGCTTTTGGATCAGGGGACGTATTCCCCAGTCGCTTGCTCCTGATTCCGCATCTACATTGACAAAGTGACAAAGTTCTGATGCTAAAGTTTTGAGTTTTAAATTAGAAACTTGCAAACGTTCACGGGTAATTTTTCTGGCTATTTTTAGGGTACAGGTAACATTAGTTGCTAGTTCGCCTCCCAAATACTTTAGGTCAAAACTAGCATTGTGAAAAACCTTTTCAATACTAGAATTAACCATGATTTTATTAATAAACTCTGTGGCTAAATTATCTTGATCCAATACATCCAGAATATAAGCAGATACCCCTGTTAAATCTCTAGAGTCAGCTAACACCTGAATTAGGGATAATCGGGGATTTTGAGTGTACCAATCTGCAATTTCTGTATCTACCCATAGGACTTTTGTAGATGCTAATTCAGATATTATATATTTAATTTCGCCTGGGTCTGTGAGGTACTGCATTAACTTTAATTAAGTAAACAAATCAATTGTTCTTTCACTTCAGCATGGGGGTTGATAATTTTTACTTTCCTTTCCTGACATAATAAATCAATTAATAGGTGGGTTTCAGTTTCTTTGACATTGGGAAACTGACTTGCTGCTTGGGAAATTAGGATAGGGACACCCATCAAACCCTGGGTTGTGATCACATTTAATAAAAACTCTTTGATTGGTCTGAAATCTTGTTTAGCATTTCTATTAAAGTGGCTATCATCATTAGGTTGAGGTTTGGTAATAATTCCTAAATCTTGTAGTAAAACACATTTGTGCAAGACTTGACACTCACGGATAAAGCTTTGTAATGTCTGTAAATTAATGTTTTTATTCCCTATAAATAATTCTTGGCAAAGTGCCGAATTAACTAAAGAATGGTAGGTAGCTAAGTAATGCACTGATTGAATAGTCGGTTTAATGTGAATATGTTGAGTATTGTTAAAAATCTGGCTATAGGTTTGATAAGATTTGAGTGGTGGTTTTCCTACATTACTAATTCTAATTAGGACAAGTTTTTGACATAGATTTTGCTGAACTGCTTTATGACAGGCGTTCATTACATGGAAGAAATTCATCATGTTAGAATCTTCTGTCCATACAACACCTATTTTTTCTCTACTACCACGATGTTGATAACTCAAGGAATAGCTCGAATATTTACCTGCAATCATTTTAGATTTTACGGACTGCAATTGTAATGCTTCTAATGCTTCTTGCAGCATCCGCACTAACTCAGGAGATGACAATAAGGAAATTTTACTCAATTTTCCTTGATACTTTTTATATTCTTGTTGCCATAATAATTGAAATTCTGCCCGATCTTTCTCCTCAGAATCGAAACTACCAGAAAAGTCATTCTTTCTGACTTTAAAATTTATGGGCTGTTTTTGTGGCTGTTGTGGTAGGTCAATTAATATAGTTTGTCTAATATTCAAAAGGGAAACTTTATATTTTTGGTACTCTGACCTTCCCAAGATTAACGCATTTCGGGGATTAGTTTTACCACCGGGGAAATTTTTCTCTAATAATTGAATATTTAAGGGAAAAATAGGTGATTCCGGCTGGGGTTGGGCTTGTTGATATATTGTTTGTAACTGGTAGTACCACAGTGCTTCCGCTTGTTTGAGGTCAATGGGTTTTAGGAATATTTCTCTATCGATTCTCGCTTGGTCAGAGTGGGGAATATGATCCCACGTTTGCTTCCAATGATGGGAAACTAAGGTAATTATTATGAGAAAATTGTAGATATTTTCATTATGGATAGTAGTGTTTACCCTAAATATGGATTGCGGATTAGATAAGAAATTGGGTATACTTTCTACCTGATCAAAACATAAAACAATGGGCTGAGTAGCGGTGGATATTTTACCAAAGTTAGCCAAAATCTGCTTGGCTGCATCTTCTGTGTCAATACATTGCTTAACTCTTAAAGTCTGCATTGATTCTTCACTTAAGTCATCACCTCTCAACCACTCGCAAGCGAGGGGATAAAGTTCTGGATCTGTGAGGTCATGTAGAACTCCAAAATAATGATCTGGGTTGTAAATACCAGCAGTTTGATACTTTCTTTTAAGTTGTTTAATAAATTTTTGACGATCATTTAGCAATAATTGCCAAATACTATCATTAAATGGTTTATTTTTTAAGTTTCCTTGAGTGAAGGCTGATAAATTTTTCAGCCACAGAATTAGTTGAGATTCTTGCTGTCCATCTGGTACCTGAATTAAACTGTCAACGGTAGCTCGTAAGATATGACGCCAAATATAATTATCATCTACCCAGGGAGTTATATAAGCAAAAAAAGCCTTTGGGTTGAGTTGACGCTTGACTCTACCTAAAAGATAGCTTTTACCGGAACCAGATTCACCTATAAGTAAAATTGTCCGACTACTATTATCTTTAACTACTAAATTCAGCAGGTTTTCAGTTTCTGTGATTACCTCTTGATGGATTGACTCAACCATAGAGTTTAACTCTTGACTTTGACCCCAAAAATTACCCGTCCTCAAATTTACCAAGTCAAAGGGGTTAACTTCGCGTTTAATAATGTCGTTAATAGATGCCATAATTGATTCAGGTGAGGGAGCGAACTGGATTGATAAACTAATATATCTATTGGTCGTTCACAATTATAAAGAACAAGGGACCACCGACGTTTTGCGGAATACCCGCATTAATTTGTTCTGTGGTGTACCGTGTAGGATCTAACAATGAACTCAATTCAATTTTGTCAGTTTTTTGCAAACGATACAGCGCCTGGTCTAGTTCATCTCGTGACAGTGGCGGTTGTAACTTCTGACGTAAGTGAAAAATGGGTAAGTAATTCCTTGTACCTAGTTCTTTATCTAACTGTTGAATAATCTGTAAAATATCTTCATCACTAAAATTAAGAGTTGTTTTTGCAGTAGTAATTTCCGCTACAGCTACATTACCGCCTAAATGCTTGCGCAAAAACCGCAGGTAATTATTGAGTAAGTCTAGGCTAATATTTGCCGTTCCTGTGGGGGTGTATTCATCCCGTAAGAACTCAATTCCTCTTTCAGTTAGCCACACTTGAGATTTTGTTGTTTTGATTTTGAGTTCAATTGCAATCAAACCCCGGTCATTGAGGGCTTTGATTACGGTGTCTCGTTCAGCAGCTTTGAGTGAGGTGATTTTACTAGGGGCGATTTTACCGGATGTTTGAGCAATCTTCTGTAGTACCTTGAGTTCTTTGGCTGGAATGGGAACTTGAGTTAAATCAAGTTTGAGCAGTGCTTGACCAGGGGGGAGAATTTTAACGCTAGCAATCTCACGAGAATAGTCTACCAGCTCGCGATCGCCTAAACTCTGGCAAGTTCGTTTACTACCTTTAAAACCACTACTAGTCAGGCTGGCTCGATAATTTATACATCCGAGCAATTTTAACAGAAACTTTAACTCATTAGTATCCATACCTGTCAGCCTGATTTGCTATTTCCTAGAAAAATTGACAGTACATATTATAACATTCAGTCTCAGTTATCTAGGAGTGTAGGTAAAAAATATTTCTGAGCCTTTGATATCAAGTCCGCCTTGTGTATTTCTGGGTCTGGAGGGATTAGTTATGAAAAATTCAACTAATTTAACAGTGTGCTAGCAGTAAGATCATGGTTGGTAATTAGACATATATGTAAACCCATAACCAAAGGTAGAAGTTAATTATCGTAAACAACTTTAAAGTTTGAAGAGTATGAAAGCACATCGCTACACCTGAATAATCGCCAGTAGAAAACCTTCAATATACAATTTACAAATATTGTAAGATTGTATTTACCAAACTTCTGAGATACCTGTTTTGTGTTACCTTAAAGAAATAGTATAGCAGTCAAATATACGTACGTATATACTTAAGGAACCTATGGGCAATAGTTGCTGCTTATTCAAAGTTAGTTTCATGATTGAGGAGCTTGAAAACTGGTGTAGTTTATCCTGGTATTCTCCTAGGAGACCTTTTTTGGCTCAATCTCTGCAAGTAAGTAACGAGAATTTAAGGTGAATATAGAACAATTTATTCAAAGTGCAGAAGCATTACATACCCGTTTAGCAGATTTGTACCAAACAGCTAACGTATTACCTTGGATTCCGCCTGAACTGCTACCCCAAGCTATGAAAGAACTCTATAGTAGCTCCAAAATGGTGCGGTCAGCAGCAGAGGAACTTTATCAGCAAAATGAGGATATGATTCAAACAAGCAATTGGCTAGAAGCTGAACGCCAACGCTACCAGAATTTATTCGACTTTGCACCAGAAGCTTATTTAGTGACTAATACCGCGGGAATCATTGAACAAGCGAATCTGTGCGCAGCTAAATTACTAAACATTTCCAGACCATTACTAGTAGGTCAAGCAATAGTTAATTTTCTCCCCCTAGAAGAACGACAGACCTTTCGAGGTCAACTCAGCCAGCTATACCATTCCGCCAGGGTCACAGAGTTAATAGTCCGCTTACAACAAAATGAAGGCGAGTATTTTGACGCAGCTTTAAGAGTGTCACCAGTCCATAACCCAGAGGGTAAAGTAAACTTTCTCTGTTGGCTGTTGCGTAATATCAATGAAGGTGAGAAACAGAAAACAGAGGCGCTCAATTATGGCAGTGATTTGATTTATGATCGACCTGTATATAAACATCTTAAAGGAGAAACCATTCCCCTCAATCCTTTGGTTGTTTGGTATGTACGCCAGGGCTTAGTGAAGCTCAATACTTTTTGCGAAACTGGGGAAGAAATATTCATAGGATTAGCTACCAAAGACATGATTTTTGGCTCTCACATGACCTCTCTACCCATTTATCAAGCCGTAGCCCTGTGTAATGTTGAATTAAGCTCAATTTATGTAGCAGAAATAGCAGCTAACCCAATGCTTAGTCATATGCTGTTACCAAAAATTAATCAACGCTTACAACAGACGGAATCTTTTTTAGTTATTGCAGGTAAGCGTCGGGTGGAACAAAGACTATATCATCTGTTGCAACTTTTGAAACAGGAAATAGGTGAGCCTGTACCACAAGGGACTCGCTTAAGTGTGCGATTAACTCATGAAGATATGGCTAGTGCTTGTTGTACTACTAGAGTAACAATTACCCGATTGATGGGAAAATTACAACAACAGGGTTTGATTAGTTTTGACCCCAAAAAATATATTATTTTAGGGGATTAATTATCCCTTTAGGGACAATTGATGAATTGTCCCTAAGTTCCTTGTCGGATATTTCTAAATGGGGAAGAAAATAACTATTTCCCCTTTCATCTCCCTCTACTACCCGCTAGCATCAACTTTGAATCCCAAGTGTACACGCCAATTTTGTCGGGTACTCTAGAGAATCGCCCTATGCGATAACCTCGTGATAGTTCATTAAGAACTTTACTCTTGACTTCTCGCACTTGCTGATCATCTAGTTCACCATAAAGACCATTAATGATTTGCGCCACACTGAAAACCCTCCCTGAATGTTTTTCCAAGAAATCCGAAAGAGCATCGATCAAAAATCGACCCTCAAATTCTTTAACCATGGGTATGGCATTTGTCTGGGGGATAATCTGCGGTTTCTTCGGGTTATATTTCCCGGTGGGAGAGTAACCTTTAGTTTTGTTGGACTTAACTAAACTTAATTTGAGAGTGTAGCAACCAGGTTCGTCAGGAACGACTGACCAGGCGCCCCTTTCTTTCCCCTGTGTCAGGGAGGATTGCACTCTGGCTTTAACAACTCTAAAGATGGGTGATGCTAAATCTCCATAAAGCGATCGCACAATAAAGTCTATATGACAGACAGTACCAATATGTTCTTCTAGAAGACTTTTAATAGCTTCCATGCGACTTTGAGATTGATACTCAGGTACCATGGGGATATCTGGGACTTTAATTGATTGATCTTCACTTTCTACGGATGTTGCTGGTGCGGGAGACTCTGTAATCTCTGTATTTTTCCCATCTAAATTCTCTGACTCTTGAAGTTCAGACTTGGCGGACTGAAGAGTCTTATCAGGTATGGATAACAACGAGTCTGTTTGAGGTGGGTAGGAAACTTCTGGAAGCATTTCAAGTTTTCCCACATCCTGAGCATCTGACCCAGAAGACCAATGAGATAACAAAGAATCTACATGATGCAGCTGCGATCGCGCCTGTGTGTATAAGGTTTCATACTCTTTAACCAGACGAGCATAGTAGTCTCGTAATTCCAACAACGGCGAGATAAAAACTTCAGGGGGTGCTGATGGTAGTCGATTATTCATAAAACTTCAAATTATCCTAAATTGACATCACTTTTATAAGTCATTGCTCTGGGTTTTGCTTTTTTAGATGACTCATGGGATTTTCTTGGTGCTTGTGGTGGCCGGCATTGTTCGCAATACAATGGACGAGGGCCAAAGGTCTCGCGTTGTGTAGTTTGGTCGCACTGCTTACAGACGAAGTGGAAAACACGAGTATGAATCTCTCTTTTATGCGCCCGAACAGTATACTCTCTAACATCAATGAACTTACTAGGCATAATCCAGAACGGTGAGTTTTATTCCTATCAATATAACTATTCAAGCAAAGGAAATGTGATCAGTGTATCTTCAATTGTAAGTTTTATTCAAGTCATTGATTGGAATCAAGTTAACTTGGGAGAAACCAATAGGTTATCTTTTTGAGATACATATAGTTAATTATCACCATTTATCTGTAGATAATTTGTATGTCTTTGGGTTACTAAATATAGAAATTAGACATATTTTGAGCAATATTTCTGACAAATTGTCTGAATTGTTCAGCTTGCACTTAAGGTTATGGGTTTTGATGCTACGTGTAAAAATGTCATCCAAAACTGTCTGACCATAGTAACAAACGCTTATCTGATTCCACCTATTTTTTCATACCCAAATAGTTAGTAGCTTTAGAGAAAAACATCTCTTGAACTAGGTTTCTCAGTTTTTACCCCGACTGCGTGAACTACAAATACAGCATATTTCATCTGAGAGGATGTTTGATAAGTTTTCAACAGGTAATTTTTATCTTAGGGAACAGGGAACAGGGAACAGGGAATGAGGAAGGGGGAAAACACCGAACACACCAAAACAATAAAACAATAAAATCCAGTCCCCTCCCCTTACAAGGGGAGGGTTAGGGTGGGGTGAAACAATAGTTGATACACTAATCATGACTTGACAAACATCATCTGAGTGAGGTACACAAGGGAGGTTATGCAGTCTTGTTAATTAAAGTAAATCTCAAAATCCTTCTAGCTTTGATTTTGCAGTTTCATCACCAATCTTTGTAGTTTCGTTCACAAGGAAAGGCAATAAAGCACCACCGACAATCACCGAACTATCCACAAAACTAATGGAGGTAATCTTCAAAAGGTTCCTTAATGGTGGCATAGCTAAAGCCAACAGTTGTATAATAAAAGAACCTATAATGGCAGTATTTAAGTAAGTATTATTAGGTAATCTATCTTGACTAAATATGCTGTGGTGTTCCGAACGGCAGCTAATGGTATGTAGTAGTTGTGCGGTTGTTAGGGTCATACAGGCCACAGTACTAGACCGGGCTCCTGTACCATATCTAAGGATAGCATAAATGTATGCTGCTAAAGTACTCACAGATATTGTTGCTGACTCAAAGACAATTCTGCCCAAGTCAGAATTTTTGATAATTGGTTCATGAGGATTTCGCGGCGGCTGACTCAATACGTCAGGTTCTGGTGCTTCCATGGCTAGGGACAAACCAGGGAAAATATCACTGATTAAATTGAGCCACAGCAGTTGAATGGCATTTAAGGGTTCACCTAAACCAGCAGCTGTAGCGGTGGTCATGACCATGATTTCGCTGAGATTGGTGGAGAGGAGGAAATGCACTGATTTTCTAATGTTGTTATAGATAGTCCGCCCCCGACTGACAGCAATGATCATAGTTTCTAGTCTGTCATCTTCTAGGACAATATCTGCCACTTCACGCGCCACATCAGTTCCTCCCTTACCCATTGCTACACCAACTTGCGCCGCCTTCAGTGCTGGTGCATCATTAATACCATCCCCGGTCATGGCCACCACTTTTCCGGCTGCTTGCAAAGCTTGGACAATTTGCAGTTTATTACTAGGACTGATACGGGCAAAAACGTTAACTTTATCGCTGACTGCTGTCAGTTCCTCCGATGTGAGACTCTCAAGGTGGGCAGCATCCAGAATTTCTAATTGGGAATCTTGACTTAATTCTAATTCCTGGGCGATCGCATAAGCAGTGGAACTTTGATCGCCAGTAACCATCACCGTCTCAATTCCAGCTTGATGAAAATCCCCAATTAATTGTTTCACACCCATTCTAATCGGGTCTGTCATCCCCACCAAACCCAGCCAAATCAGGTTGGTTTCATAATTATCAGAATTGCCATGATCAACATAGCTATAAGCTACCCCCAACACTCGCAGAGCCTTTGCAGCCAAGCGATGGTTTTCCATTTCAATTACCCGCCTGTCTTCCGCTGTTAAATGCACAACTTGGCCATTTTTCATCCACCATTGACATAAGTTAATCATTTCGCCGGGGTTACCTTTAACTGCAATCAACTTGTGATCATTGTCAATGCGATGAATTGTACTCATGACATTACGGTTTTCACTGCGCAGATTAGTTTCTAACAGTTGATACTTTTGTCTGAGTCCGATGACATCCACCCCAGCACTAATTGCCAAGTAAATCAAAGCATTTTCCGTGGGCGAACCTGTAACCGCATACTCACCATTATCCTGTAGAGTGACTTCACTTTCGTTGCATAGAACAGATATATGAATCAGCTTTAACAGTTCATCATTGCTGTAGGGGTTAAGATTTTCTTCCTCCACAGTAATTTGTTGAGTGGTTGTACGTATTTCCACTACCAACATTTTATTTTCTGTAATTGTCCCGGTTTTATCCAAGCAAATTATTTGTACAGAACCCAAAGCCTCCACCGCCCTCAGACTCCGAACCAGGACATTATTCTTCCTCATCTCACGGATACCTAAAGCCAGGGTTGTGGTAGCAATTGTGGGCAAACCTTCAGGAACCGCGGCTACCGCGAGGGATATAGATGATTGCATCATTGTTAATAAACCATATCCCCGCAGCACTCCCAAACCAAAGACAAAACTACAAATTCCCATACCCAATAAAACCAGTTGATTTCCCACCTGGTCTAGTTGTCTTTCTAGGGGGGTATCTGTAGCTGTGGACTGATTCACCAGTTGTTGGATTTTGCCCATTTCTGTAAATCTACCTGTGGCCACAACCACAGCCAATCCTTGACCGCCAGTGACAAAAGTTCCTTGATAGACCATATTCAAGCGGTCTGCTAAAGGTATATTTTCACCAGACACAGGCGCAGTAGTTTTAGTAATGGGGATGCTTTCCCCAGTCAGGGGAGATTCATCAACAATCAAGTTATCAGCTTCCATGAGTCTGGCATCTGCGGCGATATAACTACCTGATTTGAGCAGTAAAATGTCTCCTATAACCACATTCTCTGTAGATATTTCCACCTGCTGACTATCTCGAATTACCCAAGTTAATATTTGCTCTTGACTTTGGAGAGATTGAATGATTTTTGCTGATTGGCTTTCTGTGGTGTATCCAATGAAGGCATTCAGACCCACAACACCCATAATTACCACAGCGTCTATTATCCCCCCGGTAATCATGGCAATTCCGGCCGCTCCCAGTAGTAAAGCTACTGGCAGAGATTTAAACTGGTCAATGAAAATATTGCTAGGGGAACGAGTTGGGATTGCAGTTAAAACATTTCGCCCATATTTAGTAAGATTTGCTATGGCAGACTCACTAGATAAACCTGATATTTTGGCAGAATTTAACCTATCTATGACTCTATCTGCTGTCATTAAATGCCAATTATCAGTGTTTTTTTGTTTGGCATCATTAATAACTAATCTCTGATTATTTAACCAACTTTCGGTTTGAGTTAAACTAGATTTTTCTTGATACTCTCTTAAAGTTGTCTCAAGAAGTAACCCTATACCCTGAAAGCTATATTTATTTGTGAAAATAACCAGAATATTACTAGTTAATGAATTAGCATAAACATAAATTATTTCTGGGTTATTGCCAAGCGATCGCTCTAAATATTTTTGCAGTAATAGCGAACCATAAAGTTTATTAACCTTGTATCTAGCTCTCCCTTTAACTTTAGTGTGTATAGCCTTAATCACAGCAAAATTTGCTCCTGTAACGCCACTAATAGCTGAGAATATTATAATTTATCTAGCAGTTTTGCCTCTCCCTATCAAGTAACAATCCCCTGCATTCTCTGCCAGGGGATTGTCAACCTGTGAATAATTTAGTTTTTTTGCTTTAGTTGAGCAGCAGCTTGGCCATGAGAATTTTCTATATGTTGGTTTAAACTTTCAGCCATCTCAATGGCGAGAATAATTAATTGCTCTTCCATAGCCCCATTACCGCCCTCATCACTAACTTTTGGGTAAATATGAGGGTTAGATAGCATAGCGGCCAGAAGTTGAGATGCGGTTTGTTGGAGTTGATTAAGTTGTGACACCCTTATTCCCTCCAGCCCAATGGCGGTTCAATCATGGTTTGGTCTGACTTACCCACACCAGCGCCGGGCTTATCGAAAATCTTCACGGTGCTGGCTTGGGGGCCTTCTTCGCCCATTTCTTCGGCAAAATGGACTGCGGTACCAATTTCTAAACGTTCAAATTCGTGATGTAACACACTATTGCGGTGAAAGTAAATTTCTCGGCCTTCTAAAGTTCTTAAGAAGCCATAGCCCCTATCTTTAAAGAGTTTGGTAACTAGTCCCGTTGCTTCCTGGAATTGTTCCTGATTATGGCCTCGTAGCTTACCACCTTGGCCGTTACGCTCATATTGCAGTTGGTTGAGTTTAACTAGTTGCTGACGAGCGGCGTTAAAAGTATCACGGATGACTGCATCTAAGGGGTCATATTGAATACCCTCTCCCGGATTTCTTTCTGCCACAAGTTCGTGACCGGGGGGTACGGTGATATCAATGCGCACGCGATATGGTGAACCACTGCGGGGGCGGTCATGTATTTTTTCAATGGCAATATGGCAGCTACTGATGTGATCGCAAACACTCTCTAATTTAGCGATTTTTTCATGAATTAGGGTATCAATTGCATTGGTTTTCTCAACATTGCGATAAGTAATTTCTGGTGGTACTTTCATATGTTTGTCACGCTTGCAGTAGGCAACTGGAAACAATTGGGGTAAACCTAGGTACCAATAGATAACGGTTGATAGCTAGTTTCAGCTTGGAAAAGCAAATCGCGGACTTGCTCATCTGTAGTTTGGGTAAATTCTTCATACCATAGACCAACACCATAAAAGGGGTCAGGTGTAGCCAGACAAACGACTTGGTTGACGGCGGTTTGTAACTCTTTGCAAGTGGCCGCAGCACCTACAGGTACAGCAATAACTATTTTGGCTGGGTGCTGTCGCCGCACGGAGGCCACCGCAGCCCACATAGTCGCACCTGTAGCTAACCCATCATCTACCAAGATGACTATGCGTCCTTCTAAATCAGGGTCAGGGCGATGGCCTCTATACAGTAGTTCTCGACGTTCTAATTCTCGTTCTTCTTGGGCTGCAACTCTAGCAATTGTTTCTTCGGAGACCTTCACCAAATTGATAATATATTCGTTAATAATCCGCACGCCACCAGATGCGATCGCCCCCATTGCCAGTTCTTCTTGTTCAGGCACACCCAATTTACGCACCACCAGCACATCTAAGGGAGCATTTAACCCTTGAGCAACTTCAAAACCTACGGGTACACCGCCTCTGGGCAGAGCTAACACGATGACATCTGTAGTGTTAGCATAGTCTGCTAATTCTCGGGCCAACATTTGACCTGCTATTGTGCGATTTTTGAATAGCATGGTATTACTCTCCTGATATTTGCCTCACAAATGAGGTTTTACTGGACTTTTCCCCTCAAAGAAAAGTCGAAATTCTGACTGATCAACAGCTGGCATTTTTCCTCCCGATTTGGTTGAGTCTTTCAGTGGTAATGGTGACTAATAACAGTCATCAAGTCTTGCTAGTGTTTCTGAACTGATCATAGAAAGCTAGACCCGGCATGACCTCTGACTAACGACGCGACATCAACAATCTACTGATCTATCTAATGGAGGAGAAAAAAAAATAGAACCTCACCCCCAATTCCTTTCCTTGGTAGGGAAAGGGAGACTTTGAGACAAGTCAAAGGTGGGGTGAGGCCAAAAACCAGATTACTGTGTTACTTAATTCATATTCCGGCGCTAATGTCGGCTATCGGGAGAGTATTAAACATTAGCTTACGGACGCTCTTCAATCACACGGTCAATTAAGCCATATTCTTTAGCTTCAGCAGCAGACATGAAAAAGTCCCGATCCATGTCTTTTTCAATCTTGGCTAAAGGTTGACCAGTATTCTGAGCATAGATATTATTTAGCTGGCTACGAATCCGCAGAATTTCTCTGGCTTCGATTTCGATATCGCTGGCTTGGCCACGGGTTCCGCCGGAGGGCTGGTGAATCATAATCCGAGAATGAGGTAATGCCATGCGCTTACCCTTGGTTCCAGCTGCGAGCAGGAATGATCCCATCGAGGCTGCTAGACCTACACAAATTGTCACCACATCTGATTTGATGTGTTGCATGGTGTCAAAAATGGCCATGCCAGAGGTTACCATACCACCAGGGGAATTGATGTATAAATAAATATCCTTACCTGGATCGTCTGAATCCAGATATAGCATTACCGCAATAATTTGGTTAGCAATTTCATCATCAACATCTCGGCCTAGGAAAATAATCCGCTCCCGGTAAAGGCGATCGTAGATGCTAATCCAGTCTGTATATTGTCCTCCGGGCATCCGGTAAGGAACTTTAGGAACACCTATAGGCATATTCGTTACTCCGCTTGTAATTAGTCATTGGTTATTAGTGATTTACCAACGTAAATCACTACCTGTGTTACTTAGAGAACACTGGCAGGTAATGGGGGATTGGCGAGTTCCTCTTTTTCAAAAACTCGGTCAATTAAACCGTACTCCTTAGCTTCATAGGGAGTCATGTAGAATAGCCGATCCATGTCTTTGGTAATTTTTGCTGGTGCCTGTCCGGTGGTGTGAGACAGGATATCTACCATTGCCACTTTGTTTACCAAAACTTCTTTTGCCCGAATTTGAATATCCGTTGCTTGACCTTGGGCGTAGCTCTTAGGTTGGTGTAGGATAATGGACGAGTGGGGCAAACTGGCGCGACAGCCTTTTGTACCAGCGCTGAGTAACATTGCTGCCATACCCATTGCCGAACCAATACAAATGGTGTGGATGGGGGGCTTGATGTATTTCATCGTGTCATAGATGGCGAAGGCTTCGGTTTCAAAGCCAATGGGTTCGCCACTGTAACCCGAGGTTCCTGTAGAGTTGATATAGATTTTTATCGGCTTCTCTGGGTCGTCTGACTGCAAATACAGCAATTCAGCAATAATCAATTCTGTCACCGCTGGCACCAATGGCATTCCCAGATAGACAATTCTTTCCTTCATCAATAAGGAAGGTAAATCTGGCGGGGGTGTCCGGTAAAAGTTATCACCGTAATAAGGGGCTTGCACAGCCTTGATGGGGGAATTGTCCATAGCAACTGATCGCCTGAAACTATGCCGTTAACTGTAATACATCCTAACGCGATGTTAGCTGACTTCAAGTGTGGATTTCTCGCTAATTGGTGATTGACCCTGCTTGTTTGCCCAGTCCTTGATTTTTCCGCAGTGCCGATGTGGCGTTTTGAAGTTATTTTATAGAGATATCCTAACTAAAAATTTTGGGTTATGAAGGTCAATTTACAGCCTATCTTGAATGATTGTAGTTTGGACGCATATCAACCGAGCAGTCAACGTCAGTTGTCTATATCGGTTTCGGCAATGGCCGAAGTTCAAGAACCTAATGTACCACTGAATTTATGCTTAATTCTCGACCATAGTGGCTCAATGAATGGCAGACCTTTAGAAACTGTGAAGCAGGCGGCTAGTAATCTAGTCGATAAACTCAAACCAGGCGATCGCCTGAGTGTTGTTGCTTTTGATCACCGTGCGACTGTGTTGGTATCTAATCAAATGATTACTGACCCACAGCAGATTAAAAACCAGATTCAGAGTTTATCTGCCGGTGGTGGTACGGCTATTGATGAAGGTTTGCGTTTGGGGATTCAGGAGTTAGCTAAGGGAAAGAAAGAAACTGTTTCTCAAGCCTTTTTATTAACCGATGGTGAAAATGAACACGGTGATAATCAACGTTGTTTAAAATTGGCTCAATTAGCCACTAGCTATAATTTAACTTTAAACACCTTAGGATTTGGTGACAAATGGAATCAAGATATTTTAGAAAAAATCGCTGATGCTGGCTTGGGTAGTTTGTCCCACATTGAACGACCTGAAGAAGCAGCCGATGAGTTTAACCGCCTGTTTAGTCGTGTGCAAAGGGTGGGATTGACTAATGCTTATTTGCTGATTTCCCTCATGGCTAATATTCGCCTAGCTGAACTCAAACCCATTGCTCAAGTTGCGCCAGAAACCATTGAGTTACCAGTGCTGCAAGAAGCAGATGGGCGGTTGGTTGTGCGCTTGGGAGATTTAATGAAGGATGCGCAAAGGGTAATTTTGGCTAATATCTACTTGGGACAATTACCACAAGGTCAACAGGCGATCGCTAATCTCCAAGTGCGCTATGATAACCCGGCTCAAAATCAAATGGGTTTATTGACTGCTCCGGTTCCGGTTTATATCCAGGTAACTGGGATGTATCAACCAAGAACTGATGCACGTGTGCACCAGTCTATTTTGGCATTGGCTAAGTACCGACAAACCCAGTTAGCTGAGGCGAAATTACAACAGGGCGATCGCGCCGGTGCTGCTACTATGCTGCAAACTGCGGCGAAAACGGCTCTGCAAATGGGTGATCAAGGGGCGGCGACGGTGTTACAAAGTTCTGCTACCCAACTGCAATCCGGAGGGGAATTGTCCCAGAGCGATCGCAAGAAAACCAGAATTGTCTCTAAAACGGTCTTGCAAGATACTCCTCGCCAATAAAGGTTAGCTAATAGCTATCTATTTACTAACAATAGATTATATAAGCTCATAAATGCTAATATAGTGGTATGGCTTATGTAGCACTACGAGAAGCAGTTAAACAACTGGGATTGCACCCAAACACTTTAAGAAAATACGCAGACAATGGCAAGATTGAAAGCATCAAAAACGAAGCAGGACAAAGACTTTTTCACGTTGAATCCTACCTCAGTGGTGCAACTTATTACAGGTAATGCTCAAACTACATACGTATCATTGAAATAGTAAAACTATTGTCGTGGCGGTATCTGTGCCCCATATTCTCCATCAAAATGATAAAATTGGCTGTATCTTTCTAAACAAAATCGGTGCAGTGGGACTACACCGATAACGCAATTTAACTTTAGTTCGCCGTGAGATTTCATGCCAAAGCTGAGGCCTGAGGTTTAGCAAAAATCATGCGTCCGGCGGAGGTTTGCAAAGCACTAGTAACCACTACCCGCACTTCACCACCGACATAACTTCTCCCCTCTTCCACTACAACCATTGTGCCATCATCGAGGTAGCCCACTCCTTGAGTGGGTTCTTTACCTTCTTTGAGAATCTTCAGGTCAAGATTATCACCAGGTAAATAAGTAGAACGCACAGCATTTACTAAGTCATTCACGTTCAGAACCGGCACTTTCTGCACGCTGGCTACTTTGGATAAGTTGTAATCATTGGTGAGGAGTGTACCGTTGATTTCTTGGGCAAAGCGGACTAATTTAGCATCGACTGTGGCAGTGTCTTCATAGTCCACAGGGTTAATCAATATCCGCTCTGGGTAATCTTTCTTAATGCGGTTGAGAATCTCTAATCCCCGCCTTCCCCGGACTCGCTTTTGGTCTTTGCTAGCATCGGCTACTTGTTGCAACTCCTGCAATACAAACTGTGGTACTAAAATTTGTCCCTCGAGAAATCCCGTTTCTAGGAGAGCTTCAATGCGACCGTCAATAATGCAACTAGTGTCTAAAACTTTGGTACTGGCAGGTTTTAGTGTGCCTTCCACTACCATTGTTTCTACAGTATTGGGATTAATGAACCGCAATAACCCGCGTCCGTGGGTATCGGCTAAATTCATCCCGGTCACAGCCAGTAAAATACTGCCGACAACGGCTACTAGTGGCTTAATAAAGCCAAAATCCTGGGGAATTGGTAGTAAAAATAATGGCGCTAGCATTAAGTTAGCTAGTAATAGCCCAATAACTAGGCCAATGGCGCGAGTTAAGATCATTTCCAAGGGCATTTCTCGCACTTGTATCTCTAAGCGCCGATATGATGTTTGGAAACGTAGACCCACAGCACCGCCCAGAATAGCGGCAAATACGGCAAAAACCAGCCGTAAAGCGTCTAGGTTTGTGACCCCATCGAGGGAACCGTCGGGTAGTAGTTCAATGCTGTAGAACCCGATTCCCGCTGCTGCTAGGATGAATGAGAGAATAATAATGGCGTCAATCATAGTTGTCTTGTTTTCCCGCGATTGTGTGACCCAATAAACTCAACTATTTTTCATCGGTGGGAGAGATTAATCAATATTGACTTACATTAGGGTTTTTAGCAGGTAATATCTGCAAATATTATAACTAAACTGTTTTTCGGAGATATTTTTCATACTTTTGTTGTAAAACGATAGGAAATTGTAAGAAAAACTATTTATTTTCACTGTTTGTCATACTCACTGGGGTTGATTAGTTCTTACTGACAATGAATCAAAAAGTTAATGTTCCTGAAATGGCGAGTGCTGCATATGTACACATTCCCTTTTGCAGACGGCGGTGCTTTTATTGTGATTTTCCTGTGTCTGTGGTGGGCGATCGCCTGCGGGGCGAAACATCTGGTACTATATCCCAGTATGTGGAGGCTCTATGTCGGGAAATTGCCATGACTCGCACTGGTCAACCTCTGAAGACAATTTTTTTTGGTGGTGGTACTCCTTCTTTACTATCAACAAAGCAGTTACAACAGATATTAGCAACGCTGGAAAAACATTTGGGAATTGCTGCTGGTGCAGAAATTTCTATGGAAGTAGACCCAGGAACCTTTGATTTAGCACATATATCTGGCTATAGCAGCGTTGGTGTAAATCGGGTTAGTTTGGGTGTACAAGCGTTTCAAGCGGAATTATTGCAGTTTGCGGGGCGATCGCATTCTGTTGTAGATATTTTTACATCTGTGGAATTAATTCATCAAGTCGAAATTTCCGAATTTAGCTTAGACCTCATCTCAGGTTTGCCGCATCAGTCTTTAGAACAATGGCAGGATTCCCTAGATCAAGCAGTAGCGATGATGCCTACTCATATATCTATATATGACCTTACCATAGAACCAGGTACAGCCTTTGGTCGTTACTACAAACCTGGTGACAAGCCATTACCAACGGATGAAACCACAGTCAAAATGTACCAAATGGGGCAAAAAGTTCTGACTGATGCAGGTTATGAACATTATGAGATTTCCAATTATGCCCGCCCTGGTCATCAATGTCAGCATAATCGAGTATATTGGGAAAACCGCCCTTATTATGCTTTTGGTATGGGTGCTGCGAGTTATATAGATGGAAAGCGCTTTACTCGCCCCCGTAAGACCAAGGAATATTACCGATGGTTAGATTCTGGGGGTATAATTGATTGTGAAGTGACTCCCCCACAAGAAGTATTATTAGAAACTTTAATGTTAGGGTTGCGTTTGGCTGAGGGTGTAAGTTTGAGTATGTTAGTTGGGAAGTTTGGGGAAGATCAAGTCAAGGAAATTTACAAATGTTTACAGCCTTATTTAGATAAGGGTTGGGTAGAAATTGTTGAGGGGAGATTGTGCTTGTCTGACCCCCAAGGGTTTTTATTTTCTAATGTGGTGTTAGCTGATTTGTTTGAACAGTTGGGTTGAAACCAATAACTAAAAACCTAAATCTGCTTTAGCTATTTCCGCCGCAGCAAATACTTCTGCATCTGGCTTTTCTTCCCAAGCGGGATCACCAATTTCGGCGTAGAATTTGGTATCATAGGGTCGGGTCTTGACCACAACAGGCATAGGAACCGCATGGCCTAAAATTAAGGCTTGTTGTTTAGAGTCTAATTTGGCTAAGACTGAGCGCAAACCACCAGCACCAGATACACCGGTAAAAATGGCATCAATATCTTTTTCATCATTCAGCAAAGCGGTGATGCGTGTGCCAATTTGAGACATAACTTCATTATCAATTCCCGATGGACGTTGGTCTACCACTAGCAGGGTTACGAAATATTTTCGCAGTTCTCGGGCGATGGTGCCGAAAATTGTACTTTGGACAATGGCGGGATCAAGGAACCGGTGGGCTTCCTCAATGGTAATCATTAATGGTGTCGGGCGATCGCAGGGGTTTTTACTTTGTAAGAATTTATCTGCTTTCTTGACATATTCCTCATGAATACGTCGAGTAATCATGTTAGTTACCAACATATAAGAAAGCATATTGGATTGGGAACCAAATTCTATGACTACATTTTTCCCGGCTTCCAAAGACTGGATAATTTTACTAATATAATTCTGGGGACAAACTCCCCGCATATATTTCAAACTATCCAAGCGCAAGAGTTTACGCTGTAAAGAGGTGATAGAACCTGGATGTCCTGGCTTTTCTTCGCAGAACATTTTAATATCCTCACCGGTCATATTAAATAATTGGGGAATCCAAGATTTACCAAACTCGTTGTATAAAATACTGGCGTTATCTAAAGCTGCTTCCGAGAGTCCTAAATCTCGACTACATAATTTAATATCTTCAACTGTGATTTGCTCATAACTCAGATATAATTCTTGAGCATCCCGCACACCCCGACGCTTTGTAGATTGAGGGTCAAGGGTGTAGACTTCTACTTTACCAGGAAATAGTTGTTTTAAGCCTTTAACAGTATTAACATTTTTCCCTTCCGCTACTGCTTCCCAACCATACTCGGAATGCATATCGAAAATTAAATTTACCGCCGCATTTTTGCGGATGACTCCGGCTAAAAGTAAGCGTGTGAGGAAAGATTTACCAGTTCCAGATTTACCAAACACGCCGTTACTACGCTCAACAAAGCGGTTTAAATCAATACAAACTGGTACATCCATATCTAAGGGTTTACCCACAGAAAAATTTCGCCTGTGGGGGTCATCTTCCCAACCAAACACCCGGCGAAAATCCTCTTCACTTGCTTCGTAAACTTGGCTGAAATGACTGGGAATTGTTTTAACTGGGAGCAATTCCATAGTAGTACTAGTTTGGGGCTGAAATGACGCTAAACCATTTGGCGATTTGACAAAACCATTGGTAGTATGATTTGAGGATTCATCAGACTCAGGGGTAAACATCAACATTGGGGCGAGGTTGATAGTACCATAAGTACCACTACCAGCTAAAACTTCCCGTAAAAAAGTGTCTTCCCAACCGGGGGGATTGGCAATAATGCGGGGGTTAGAAGTTCCTAATGCTACATCTGTCAGCATACAGAAAAAACGCGATCGCAATCCATGGACAACCAAGAATTTACCCACCCGCATATCTTCCACAGAAATATCCGGGTGTAATCTTACTTCTAACCCCCCAGTCAGAGAACCTTGGATAACCGAACCTAATGGTTGTGAAGAATTCATTTGAATAACTTATAGATTCCTGTGTTCATCTGTGGTTCCTAACTTCCATAGCCCAACCAGCCAATAATACAAAGTTAATCACCATCATCCCATCACCTATTCAATTTGAATAGAAGTGGGTGCATTTCCCGTTGGTGGGTTTCCGATTAATGGTTTACGGAATTGAGCATACAGGCGATCGCGCCAGGCAAAAAATGGCTGATAATCAGGATTATCAGCTAAACCAGGTACACCTTTACCTCTGATACCTGCGGGTAAGTCTAAATAGGGGAGTTCTGGGAACTTCAGTAATATTGATAAACTCGCCACTGTCAAATCAGCTAAAGTTGGCTCATCACCGGTTAAATATGGACTATCTGCCAATAATAATGTTAGTGCTTCTAAGTCTTGTTTCAAGTCCGCGATCGCCGATTTAATCACATCTGGACTATAACCGACCCCAAAGCCCAAAACAGTCAACACATCACTAGGTACTCCCGCAATTAGACTTTTAAATATATCCGGTGTGGAATTAGGTAATAAAGACTGGCGGAAATTTTGGTCTTGGCTAATAGCAGAAAAAAGAGCTACCCTTGCTTTCTTACCGATTGATTCATCTGCCCATTCTTCCATCAATAAGCATAAACCACGTTGCCGAGAATCTTGGGGTATGAGTGGGCGATCGGGATATTCTAAATCTAAATACTTAGCAATTTCAGTAGAATCAACAATATATCTGTTACCATCCTTTAAAACTGGCACTTGTCTTTGTCCAGTCAGCCGGAATAAATCTATTTGTCCAATTCCGGGGGTAACTTCTATTTTACGGTAATTTAGCCCTTTGTAATCTAGAATCAACCGTACTTTCTCTGAATATTGAGATATTTCCCACTGATATAATTCCAGCATAACCTATATTTTCAAGAGTTTAATTCTACAACGCTCTTATTGTATCTTTACTTCCGGTAATTTTCCTGAGCAAGTCAGCAATTTAGCAAAAATCTTATGGAGGAAATAGGATATTTTGGCTGTTAGTCAGGACTGTAGCCCTGGTGCTAGGAAACCAAGTAGCATCTACAAAGTGTTTATTATGGATTGTGGGAAATGATCTCAACTGTTTAAAAGCATAAATGATAATTTAACATAGTTATTTGCACTAAAAATATTGCTGCTGGATTTATATATTTTGCATAGCGAAGTGTTATAAATCTTTAATGTCACCTATATTAAGAAAGACCAACCAGATTTATGAAAGTAAATTACAGCAATTTCTTGACCAATCTTGCCGGAATAGTTGGGTTAGCCAGTGTTAGCCTTTTAATCAATTTACCATCTCTAGCCAATGAACCAACCTATAATCTAGCACAAGCTGGGAGTGGAACAGTTAATCCTAGACCCAGCATTTTCGATGAGCCTCCCTATAACCGCAATCATCGAGCTAAACCCACCACTCCAAGAGTTACACCCCCTAAAACCCAAACTCAAGACAAAACCTTATTAGCATTGGCAGAGTCAAGCCCTAACTTTACCACCTTAATCGCGGCATTAAAAGCAGCCGGATTAACAGACGCTTTGCAAGGTGGAGATCAATTAACAGTCTTTGCTCCCACCAATGAAGCATTCGCCAAATTACCACAAGATGCTGTCACAGACTTGTTAAAGCCAGAGAATAAAGAAATTTTGCTCAAGCTATTAACTTACCACGTAGTTAGCGGCACAGTGCTATCTACCGATCTGTCATCCGGGGAAGTGAAAAGCCTTGAAGGGGGAGCCATCAGGGTCTCGGTTGGTTCTAATGGTGTGATGGTCAATGATGCCAACGTAGTTGAGGTAGATATTAAGGGTACTAATGGTGTGATCCACGCTATTGATCAGGTGATTCTACCTCCTGACCTGTAGACCCTATCGTTGATACCATTATTCAAGCATTAAAGACCGTTGATATCAATAATCTAAGCGGTCTTTTTCTGTGTGTTAGGTGGGGTAGGGGGACTTGATATTGCAAATCTGCAAGACTCAAATATTTATCTTAGGGGGGTAGACAAGATGACATAAATATAGATTTACCTTAACATAACTTTTTATAACAGTTTTTTTCACTTTTCCTGTGATCATTGAAATTATGTGCCACAATTGGAGTTGAGAATTAATTCGGCGACAGCGTTTGTTTTTAGTATTGACAGGCTTTTTCCTTGTGGTATTTACAGACTTATCTCCGAAATCTAAATCTCTACGTTTTTGTGATTTTGGAGACCATTGATGTCAATTTATATAGGTAATCTTTCATACGACGTTACCCAACAAGCCCTCACTGACGTGTTTGCAGAGTACGGCTCTGTCAAACGAGTGCAAATACCAACCGACCGTGAAACAGGTCGTGTACGCGGCTTTGCGTTCGTAGAGATGGGTTCGGAGGATGAAGAAACAGCAGCCATTGAGGCTCTAGACGGTGCGGAATGGATGGGACGCGACCTGAAAGTGAATAAAGCTAAACCCAAAGAGGATAGAGGTTCCTTTGGTGGTGGCCGGGGAGGATACGGTGGTGGCGGTTCCCGTAACCGCTACTAAAACCTAGGGACTAGGGGGGAAGTTTGTCCTAGTATCTAGTCCTCAACCCCTTTAATACTGTCGCTCCGAGCAAGGCTTAGTCCATGTTCGGAGCTTTTAACTATCAAAACATAGTGGGAGCGTGAGAACCCCTACGCTAAAGCGTAGGGATGAAACGCGACTCAACAGGATTTATCCTGTCGTATCCTTAACAAAAAGGTTTTAACAGGTATTAAAAGCTTTAACGATAAAATGTGGTGCGTCGGTTGGTTTGACGCTTACAAACAGATGAATATCGTCTGGTGCGACTTCCACCAGCTAAAATATCCCATTCCTTTTCCACTGCTAAATCAAGAAAAATTTGTTTCAATCTAGTTTATAGTGTCAAAGTAACTCGTGTATAAGTCCTATTGTGGTTTAGTATATGGTGGTTTTGACCACACTTATTCGGCTCAAGATCAGCATAAATCCTATAGACACTTTGGGATGCGATCGCGGCTGATCAAGTCAGTCAGGTAAAAATCGGATAGCTAATGACTTATGTATATAAATAATATTCAACCCGGTGTAACTTTAAGCGATCGCTATGTAATTGTTCGTCAAATCGGTCAGGGAGGTTTTGGACGTACCTATTTAGCTGAAGACCTGAACCGCTTCGGTGAACTGTGTGTTTTAAAAGAATTTTCCCCTCAAGTTCAAACAGAGTATATTGCACAAAAAGCCCAAGAATTATTTCAGCGAGAAGCGACTGTTCTGTACAAGCTGCAACATCCGCAAATTCCCCGCTTTCGGGAACTACTGCGAATTAACTTACAAGGTCAGGAATACCTGTTCTTGGTACAGGATTATGTAGAAGGACAAACTTATAGTTCCTTATTAGATGCGCGTAAACAGCAAGGGTTGGGATTTACAGAACTTGAAGTTAGGCAATTGTTATTAGAAATTCTGCCAGTGTTGGAATATATCCACTCCATGGGGGTAATTCATCGGGATATCTCACCAGATAATTTAATTCTGCGCAGTACTGACAAATTACCGGTATTAATTGACTTTGGCGGTGTGAAACAAGTAGCCGCAACGGTGGCCTCGCAATATTACCAAGGGGAAAAAACCCCATCCCCCCAATCACTCACCCTACTAGGTAAAATAGGCTTTGCACCTCCAGAACAGATGCAAACAGGTATGGTGTCTACTCACAGCGACTTGTACGCCTTGGCTGTCACCATCCTAGTTTTATTGACAGGTAAACAACCGCCAGAACTCATTGATAATTATAATCTAACTTGGCAATGGCGACGAGAAGTTACTCTCAGTCCGGTATTGGGACAGATATTAGATAAAATGCTATCCCCTAGACCAGGCGATCGCTATCATGCAGCGGCTCACGTCTTAGCTGCTCTCAACCCCTCATCAGTGAGTCATCCCCCAACTCAATATCCCACTAACCCACCCACATCTGCTACAGTTGCTGTTTCCCCACCTCCCCCACCGCGCCCATCTCCCTCATCATCATCTCCCGAACCAACATCCTGGTTAACACCAGCAACAGCCTTAGTAGCAGTAATCATAGTTGCGGGTACAGCTGGGGGAATTTGGTGGGGATTCACTAGCAGCGATCACACTCCACAAACAGTTACACCTACTCGCCCTCCCACCCTTGAGCAGCCCACTGCTCCCCCAGATCCGCTCTCCCCAGCGGAACGTCAGCGTAAACAAAGATTAAACAACCGTCGTCAACAATTGGGAATTGACTCTAGCTTTTACGTCCGGTTGGTAGATCAAATATTTTGGGACAATAACCCCAGTTTACAGCAACGCACTCTCAGTGATGAAGCGCAAGATGAAAGTTTGCGGGCGCAATGGGATAAAACAGCCGCCCAATTACTAGAAAAACTAGCTGTATTGAGTACGAGGTCGCGCCAACAATTGGGAACTTATACAGCAGCAGAACGGGAAGCTTGGCGAGTGGAAGTTAACAAACTCAATGTGAGTATAAATTCTTTATATGATTTAGCTGACCCTGCGTTTTTCAACCAATTTCCTCAACAGCAAGGCCAAAATTTTATTAATCAACCCATGGGACAAGTTTGGCACGGGTTTGTTAGCGATAAACTTAACGCTATTGTCTCTGGAACGGCTTTAGACAGAATTCTATTTGATCCAGGTACTACCAGCAAAACAGTTACAGGTAACCTGCAATCAGCTGTTGACCCGGCTGGGGGTAAGGTTTTTATTGCTCACCTGGCGCAAAATCAATTAATGGAAGTGAAGTTAGAAGCCAGTTCTCAAGTTTTACTTTCGGTTTATTCTCCTTCTGGCCAAGTTAAATTTTTAGAAGACTCTCCAGAACGTAATTTATTAGTTAATAAATTACCAGAATCGGGATTTTATCAGTTTGTAATTGCTTCCACAGCATCAGGAGCACTAAGTTATCAACTCAGCATTGCGACACAAACTCCTACCCCAGAACCTACACCAGAAACTACACCAGAAACTACCCCAGAAACTACCCCAGAGCCTACCCCAGAAACTAACCCAGAAACTACCCCAGAGCCTACACCAGAAACTACCCCAGAGCCAAATGATACTGAACCCAACTAGTTTTGTTTGCTTGCAGGTTTTAAATTTATCATTAAGATGAGCAAGACTTGCTGTTAAAATACAGACATTCTTCAAGATGCGATGGGCTTTTGCTGCCCTTGCGCGATTGCTGGTTTGAAGAGTATTGAAAAACTTTGCTTATTTTGTAGTCAAGTATGCCCAATTATGGACTTATGTATGCTATATTCACTATTTATTAATAAGTTGACGTACAAAGCAGAGTTAATAGGAATCAAAGTTTTGGTCACAGAAGAAAGCTACACCTCTAAAGCTAGCTTTTTAGATTTAGATAATATCCCTACTTATCAAGAAGGTGTTAAACACACATTTAGTGGTAAGAGAATAATTCGAGGTTTGTACAAATCTGCTGATGGCAGGATGATTAACGCTGATGTTAATGGATCTTATAACATCATGAGAAAAGCAGTCCCAAATGCTTT
>NZ_JAQMTM010000054.1:0-28884 GCF_028331085.1 Anabaena sp. CS-542/02 | reverse complement strand
ACCGATGGTTTGAGAAGATTTTTATTCCTGAACGGTCAGAAACGGTAAGCTTTACCGGGATTGCTTGCGGAGCGGACAAACCTAGTCGAAGTCATTCTCAGACCGCGATGAAACAAGAAGTTAACGCTAAAACTGCCAGTGTCCAGTTAAGTCTAGGCTTGGGTAGTTTTGGGTAAGTTTAACCGAGCGGATATGGCTAGGCTAACCAGCTTGACTGGTTCTATGTTTATCTGTGGTGAATAAACAAAAAAATCAGGAGAGCTCATGGGCAGCTCTCCAGATCATTAGGGTTCATCTACAATACATAGAATAGCCTTTAAGGGGTGAGGGGTGTAACCTATTTTTCGGTTTTTTTGTAAAGAATTGATGAAGAATTAGGTGAAAAAACAGTAAAGACCTAAGAATTCAGTTTTTTCTCGACTAATTCATTAGTTAGTTGAGGATCGGCTCGTTTGTCGGTTTTCTTCAAAACCTGTCCCACAAAGAACCCTTTCAGCTTAGTGTTACCATGGCGATACTTCTCTAGTTCTTTGGGATTAGCTGCGATCGCCTCATCAATGATCGGTTCTAGCACACTAGGATCAGTGATTAACTCTTGACCTGCAAAAGCCTCCTCCGGGGAAATACCACTCAGCAAATCCGCCAGCTTTTGTTTAGCTTGGGCATTGCTGATTTTACCAGATTCAATTCGACTAATCACCTCAGCTAAATTGGCGGGAGTGAGAGCAATTTCAGTAATACTCAGCTTCTGCTTGTTGAGGTATGCGGCGATGTCTTGAGTAATCCAGTTAGCAGCAGCTTTGGGATTACCCCCAGCAACAATCACACCTTCAAAATAATCTGCTACCGTGCGGTCTTCTGTCAACACCCTTGTATCATAAGCTGAAAGCCCTAAATCACTTTCATAGCGATGACGTTTTTGGGCGGGTAGTTCGGGAAGTTCCCCTCGCCATTCCTCTAATTGGGACTGGGATACCTCAATCGGTGATAAATCTGGTTCTGGGAAGTAGCGGTAATCACTAGAACCTTCTTTCACCCGCATACTAATCGTACGTTGAGCGCCTTCTTCCCACAAGCGAGTTTCTTGGATAATCGGCTCCCCTGCTTCTATGGCTGCAATTTGGCGTTCAATTTCGTAATCAATGGCTCTTTGAATGGCGTTGAAAGAGTTCATATTTTTAATTTCTACCTTAACGCCAAACTTCTGTTGTCCCACCGGACGCACAGAGATATTCACATCACAGCGTAGAGAACCTTCTTGCATATTGCCATCACTCACACCAAGATAACGCATAATTCGGCGTAATTCTTGGGCATATTCCGCAGCTTCTTCACCAGAACGCAAGTCAGGCTCGGAAACAATTTCTACTAATGGCACACCTGCGCGATTATAGTCTACCAGAGAATAGCTAGAACCAGACAGGCGATCGCTCCCCGCGTGTACCAGTTTTCCTGCATCTTCCTCCATGTGCAAACGAGTCACACCAATGCGTTTACGAATCGGTTTGTCGTCAGCATCTACCAATTCGATTTCTAACCAACCATGTTCCGCAATCGGGAGGTCATATTGAGAAATTTGGTAATTTTTGGGCAGATCAGGATAAAAATACTGTTTACGGTCAAATTTACTATACTTAGCAATTTGGCAATTCAAAGCCAAACCCGCCTTTACCGCATATTCTAGGACTTTTTCATTCAGTACAGGTAAAACTCCAGGTAAGCCCATACACACGGGGTCAATGTTAGTATTGGGATCAGCACCGAAAGCTGTGGAGCTATTAGAGAAAATCTTGGTATTGGTGCTCAGTTGACAATGGGTTTCTAGACCTATAATCGCTTCGTACTCAGTTTTTACAGTTGTGGCAGCAGTCATACTATAATATTGCTAGTCATACCAAATATTATTAGTTTAGCGATAAATCTCTATCTTGCTCAAGTTATTCTCTTGTTAGAATACTTTTTTATCTAATATCTTACAGTTAATGCTGCCCATGAAAAACCAGCCGCACTACTAGCTAACACCACGATATTTCCCGGCTTTATTTTATTTGCTTCTAGAGTTTTTGCCAAGCCAAATATAGTATCTACAGCACCGAGATGACCATATTCCGGCAAAGAAATCAATGTCTGCTCATCTTTTAGATTCAAAGATTCTAAAATTGCTTTAGATAAACTTTTTTTGACTTGATTAGTTAATAAAAAGTCCACATCTTTGATTGAATAACCGCTTTTCTCTAAAGACCTGTGAATCACTTTACCATAGTTTTCTAAATAGACATCCTGTAAGATTCTTTCTAGTTCTTGAGGGTCTTCAACCTTTAAATAATTTAGTTCATCCTTAATTGGTTTACCTCCCACCGGAAACTTAGTTCCTGCTGAGGATACCTTGAGACAATCTACTAATTTTCCATTGGTGATCCCGTGATAAGAGAGAATTTCATTACTTAATTCTCCTTTTTTCAGAATCACTGCTGCTGCACCATCACCCATGATAAATGTTGATAAATTATTCACATCTGAATAATCTAACAGCATAGATAATTTATCACTACAGACTACTAATGCATAAGATAAATCATTATCTGCCAGTAACATATTTCTGCAAATATGTATCCCTAAATTCCCACTATTACAAAAATTTTTCACTTCAAATGCAAAAGCGTTTTCTGCCCCAAGTGCATCTTGAATTTTGGCAGCAGGAGACCAAAATCTGTAATCATAATCTCCTGCAGCACAATAAGCAATCAAATCAATTTCACACGCTGTAATTTTTGCCTGATCTATGGACGCTAATGCTGCTTTAATTCCCATATCACTGGGATGTTCATCTTTACCTGCAACTGGTTTGTGTTTGATCCCAATCTTGTCAGTGAAAATAAACTCAGGTAACTGAGATAGTTTTGACATTTCCTTACTGGTTAAAATTCCTGGGGGAATGTAATAACCAATAGATGTGATACCAACGGTTTGTTTGCTCATCTATAATCCTCCCATGTTTCGTTTGAATATTTTCAATTTTTTAATATGGAAAATGAAAGGAATATAGTGATGGTTCTATTCAGAAATAATTTCCTTAAAGCTTTTATCATCGGCAATTTCATCAAAATCAATGTCAAATGCTGCATCTTCCTTATAACTGGGATTGAGTTCAATGGCTTTTTGCAGATTTGTCAATGCTAACTTTAGTTGTCTTTGGAGAGCATAGCAAGCGGCTTTATTATAATAAGCACTAGCATAGTTGGGATTAATTTGTAACGCCTTGTCAAAACTGGCGATCGCTTCGTCATCTTCTCCCAATCTTACCAAAGTATAACCGCGTTTATCCCACACCTTGGGAGAATTAGGATTAATTTTGATGGCTTGGTCAAAACTAGCCATGGCATCTTCATATCTTTCTAACTCTATCAAAGAAAGACCACGATTTAACCAAGCGACTGGATCATCACCCTTGACTTGAGTAGCTTGGTCAAAAGATGTAAAAGCCTGTTGATGCTGTCCTAGTTTACCAAAAGCCACACCGCGATCGCACCAAGCCTGGTGATAATCTGGACGAATTTCAATGGCCTTTTCATAAGAAGTGATAGCATCTTGGTAACGTTGTAATCTTCCTAAAGTTAAACCTCGTTTTAACCAAGCCACGGAATTATCTGGGTGATTTTTCACCACCTGATTATAAACTGCGATCGCCTCGGTATATTTCCCTTGAGTAAATAAATCTTCTGCTTGTTGAAAGTCATCATTAACTGACTCTGACCCTTGTAGCTGCACCTGTGACTCTTCAGACTTGATTAATTCCTGTAAAATCATCTCCTGGCGATGTGCAGCATCCAACTGTAAGTTAGAAAGTTGAGATACAAAATCCGTCTCTAATTTTCCCAGCTTTTCCAGAATCAACAGCTTTTGCTCTTGAGTATGAAATTGTAAATCTGAAAATTGCTCTGTTAACTCCGCTGCTGATGCTTCTAAATTCGTAACAATTAGCGCTTTGCGGTTTTGAGCATCCAACTGTAACTCAGATAATTCACCCGCAAATTCTGAATGTAATTCCGTCAGACTTTCCAGGAGAGTATCCTTATGTGATTCTACCCCAGACTGTAATACAGCGATTTGAGCCTTAAATAAATTTTCTAACTCCCTTAAACTATCTAGGGTTTTATCTTTTTCCTGTTGCGCATCTACCTGTAACTTTCCTAAACTCTGAAAAATATTATCTTTTCCTTGCCGAGCCTCAGATTGCCAGTGAGATATTTCTCCTTGAAATAATCTTTCTAATTCCCTCACATTCTCTAGAATATCATTCTTTTCTTTTTCTGCATCACCATATACTTTAATCAGATTTGCCACAGTGTTATCTTTCTCTGATTGAGTCTGAGACAGCAACTTAGAAAGTTCAGCCACAAATTCAGTCCTAGATTCTTCTAAATCTTCCAGAGTGAGATTCTTTTGTTGTTCAGCCTCTAACTGCAAATTCTCTAGTTTATGGATCAACCCAGACTCTAGATTTTCTAAACCTTCTATGATTCTATCTCTTGTTTGTTCTGCTGCTAACTGCAACTGAGAGACTTTGACTGTAAAATCAGACTCTAAATTCTCTTCAATCTCTTTAATTGTCGTTTTTAATTCTCCTAGGATGGCATCTTTTGACTGCACCATTTCAGATGCTAAATTAGCTAAATTCTCCCGTTGTGCTTGTATATTATGTTGCAAGCTCAAAATTTCTGTTTCCAATTCACGATTTCTCTGTTTAGATTCTCGAATCAGATTTTCCGCATCTTGCTTGACAATAATCAGCTGGTTTTGGAGATTTTCTAACCCTTCTAGCTGTGCCATTGCTCTATGAACAATCTCACGAATTGCTACCCGGCGCAACAGCCAGAATAAGGCAATTACCGACACAGGAAATAAACTCAAGATCACTAACCACACACTCCACAAGAGATT
This sequence comes from Anabaena sp. CS-542/02, assembly GCF_028331085.1. Classification (NCBI taxonomy): domain Bacteria; kingdom Bacillati; phylum Cyanobacteriota; class Cyanophyceae; order Nostocales; family Nostocaceae; genus Anabaena; species Anabaena sp. CS-542/02. Next base: position 23,943 of record NZ_JAQMTM010000054.1, on the reverse strand, counting down.
TGTGTTATTGAAACCCGGCGCTACCCTGGGTGTAACTGGCTCTGGAGTAAGTTGTTGTGCTTGCAAGTGAGGGAATTTTTCCGACTTCTGAGCAGATATTACCTCAGCCCTATTCAGTGCTGTGGAAACGGATGGTCTGGTTTGTCCAGTAGCAATACCAGCAGAGAGCAGCAAGGGCGAAAAGACAATAGCGCTTTTCAATACTAAAGTGAGGACAACTTGATTTTTGCGCTTCATAAGAACCATCCTGATTCTGGGGTCAGTTTTTGCAGTGGGTGGCTTATCTCCAATCTATACCAGAATTCAATTCTCACCGAAGACTTCCCCCCGCGCAAGTCCCTAAATTAATTTATTGCGGGTAAGCTGGTTGGTGGATCAGTCGGTTATGATATTATGGAGATGGTAAGTGCAAACCAGCCTACCTGTCTTAGAACAAAGACTAGGGAAGCCGCAAACCCAAGTATTAAATGAGGAAATCATTATCGTAGTTAAAAAACAACTAATCAACTCCCAAATTAAATCCAATCAAGTCTACTTGATTGATCATGAGAATAATAACCGTGGTCTTGTTGATACTGCTGAGGCGCTAGAGCTAGCAGAAACTCTAGAGCTTGACCTGGTTGTGGTGTCGGAAAGTAAAGACGCACCGGTTGCCAAGATTGTCAACTATGGTAAGCTCCAGTATCAAAAGAAAAAACGTCAGACCCAGAGTGCTAGACCCACTGTCAAAGAGGTTCGCTTACGTCCCAATGTGGGTGTAGCTGATTATAATTTACGAATAGCACAAGCAACTCAATGGTTGAGCAAAGGCGATTCAGTCAAATTCGCCATTCGCTTACGAGGAAGAGAGCATCAACACCGCGAACAAGCCGGAGAGATGCTGGACCGCATTGTCAGCGCTCTGAGTGAAGTCGGAAAAGTCCAGTCCCTTGATAAACGATCACTCGTTCTTCAAGTAATTCCGGCTTAAATTAATCTTTTAGGCTTTTTGCACCCGTAACCAAAATTGTTGGTTTTCATTATAACTTAAACATAGCAGTTCGGTTACTATTTGGTTCCACAAACTCAAACCTCTGGGATGGCTGACATCAAGCGGCTTTCCCGGAGAAGTTAACAAACACAAAGCAGACAAACTCACAGAAAACCTAATCATATTTTTATATTTACGAAACAGAAGAAATTTATTCTTGTCCTGAATGCCGATACAAGTAAGTGATCGTCAAAAAAACCACCTATGTAAGGGAATACCAACTCAACGAATACCTGATGATTAAGGGATTTCCAGGTTTTGATCAAACTAAACATAGATGGTTTTGATCGCGCCACTTACTTACAACTTAGAGAATGTTGCTGCTGCAAAAGTGGCGACGAATCTACCTGTGAATGCTCTAGGACATACAATACTTAAAAATGCTTGTTAACTGGTACTGACGGCGCTTAGTAGTAATACTAATCTAGTTAAGTGGTAACGAAACAAGAATCTCCCACTACAGGCTTTGCCAATGGTGGTGAGAGGGTCAAACTCAATCATAATTTTGGAGAATATCCGATGTCGATTTATGTAGGGAACCTTTCTTACGAGGTTACAGAAGCAGATATTAGTGGAGTATTTGCTGAATATGGTACTGTTAAGCGGGTTCAAGTACCGACTGACCGTGAAACAGGCCGGAAGCGGGGTTTTGCATTTGTAGAAATGAATTCAGAAGCAGAAGAAGATGCTGCTATTGTAGCTTTAGACGGTGCTGAGTGGATGGGTCGCGGACTAAAAGTCAACAAAGCTAAACCCAGGGAGGATAGAGGTTCCTCTGGCGGTAGAGGAGGATACGGTGGTGGTGGTGGTGGACGTAACCGCTACTAAACTTGAAAAAACCAAAATTTTACTTAGGAAATACAAAAAAATAAATTAACCAATGTTGCTAAGTGGCTTTACTGCATTGAGTCTCATGGTTTTTTACCTGTGTACTCATGCAATATCTCAACCGAAAGATTGGATATTTTGTTAGTTTTGATTCCCTGAACACACAAAAAAAGTCAGATATTAAGTCTGGCTTTTTTTGCTGAAGTATCAAAAGTTTTAATGTCTCTATTCAAGTGAAGAACATTTGTTAGATGCTACCGTCTACTTGGGAATTATATGATGAGGTGTTACCCGATACTTTTCAGGTTGAAAGGTAATGCGATCGCCTTTAACCTGTGAAACTCTTGCTTACGGACTCAATTAGTTCTATTCATTGAGCCGGATAGCAATGGCTTTATTGAAATCAGCTAGTGCTAAATTACTGGGTTCGACACTTATCAGATTTTGTCACCTTTTTTGGCTATCTCTTCTTCTACTCCCCCTGAACGGTTACTTTTTTAAAGCCATTTCCATAAACAATTATCTCTGCACCACCTGTTACTACCATCGGATTGGATATTTTTACACCTATTACCCCGTCATAACCACGCTCCTTAGCTTTTTTTTCCAAATTTTCCAAGGCTGTATCTACGCCATCTTGAATTAATTTTTCATAATGTTCCATACGACCTCCTGTCAAATTACGAATATTTTCACGAATGTCGCTGACAACATTGGCCGCTTTGACTACGACAACAGTTAGTAACTCGCCAACTTCAATTTTTTCCTGCAAATGATCCAAACTTATTAGCATATTATTAACCTAATTGTTGTTGATTTTTTAGTGAAATAAACCATTGGATAAAGAGCAAAACAAACACTAACAGTAAAATAATGGGTGTTCCAATCAATATCAATATTAATGGAATGCCAAATTTATTACTTACTAAATGCCAAGAAATAGCTCCTGTTAATGCTTTTAAAATTCCGTCAAATATTGATAATGGATTTTGTGTTTTCCAAAACTCAATTGCAGTGGTAATTTCTTTACTCTGGATAATATTATGCATAATATCAGAGTTCTTAATTACTGCCGGAGCATCAAGTACAAACTTAACAATTTGATTAATTTGAATTTGCGTCAAGTCTCCCAAATATTCGGCTATATTTTCCAGGTCATCTATAGATAAACTAGTAGCCAGAACTACTAAGTTTTGTCTAGAAATTGTCAACAATTCCTTAATAGAATTAATATCTAAAAGTGAAATTTTAGATATTGTTGTATCGTCTCCAATATCTAAAATATCTTTTAGTAATTTATAATTTAAATCTTCTGGAGATAGATGTTTGTAGAGTTCCAGAACGACCACTTTTTCAAGTTTGTCACCTGCTAAGTTTGCCCAATCTACTAATGTAGATAAGTTATGACTTGTTTCAATGATTTTATAACTAACCTCCGGCAAAGACAAGACTCTTTCAAATTTTCCATCTTTAATATCTTGTATCAGTTGGCTACGTCCCATGTAGTTTAAGGCAATACCTACCAGTGAAGATATTTTAGTTACATCTGACTCACTTGATTTAGCCAAAATAGCGCGAAATTCAGGTAATTCTTCAGCAATCTTTAACGTCTGATCAAGATTCTTCTTAAAATAGTCCCAAGCAAGAGCAATATTATAGGAAATTTGCGATGCTATTTGAGGGGATTGTTTACGAATTTCTTTCTCAGCGGTACTAGCAATTTCTTGACGAATATTTTCTTTTACCTCTGCTGCCTTAAGAACCTTCTGAATTTCTGGCAATATCCCCTCAAAACTCTTAATTATATCACTGGCCAACCAGACCCCTCCCACAACTTCACCAACAACTGGGATGAAACCACTCCCTATGCGACCTAAAACTCTCTCACCTAATTGTGGTATTATTCTATTAATTATTGCACTGATAGTCTTTTTATTGATTTGTGCTATTAGAGATACAACAAAAATAGAACCTCCTCCCAAGGCAGCATTGTAATTTTTATTCACCAGTTTAGTATTATTATCTGGGTTTAAAATTGGAAATTTTTTATTCAGTCTTTAAGGTGTTCCATTCTCGATTCACAATAGAACTAAAATCTACTTTTGTTTCGTCGATAAGGAGCTCCTGTATAACATTGTTTAGCTCCTCACGCAGTTCTGGTTCTTTAAGCTCTGCGCATTGAAGAAGAATATCATCTAATCCTTGAGAAATTGGTAATGCGTAAACACTAGATGCATTTAATACAATGCACGCCATCAACAGAAAGAGTAAAGCTCTTTTAAGAAAATTTAGAATCAAAGGCATACTTACAATACCGTTACCAAAATAAGAGGACGAAGAGGTAGGGCGTTTCTTAGTAGAGTTAGTTATCGTCTCTACAACTGGGGTAGGGGCTTCAGGGACAAGTAAAGCTGTTTTGATTGGTTTGACTCCAAGTGGGGGTAGCACTGAGGGTGAATGTCAGTGTTGTTAAGGCTACAGCCCTAGTTAGTCCTATTAATTGCATGGGTTTATCCTTTGATGGTTAGTTGAATATTTAACGGTGTGCGTACTTATAAGAAGAAACAGCAAAAGTTTAAATAGATGAAATTTATAATACCACGCTCAAATGGAAATAATAAAATAAATGTGTTATTTATTTTATTTACCCTCAGTAATACTATTTAGGTAATCTTGTCATCTATCTAAAGATAGATTTTAAAGAACATAAAATTTTTACACTGGTATTGCACTAAATATTTATGGTGAGGTTTGACCCCACCCCCAACCCCTCCCCTTACAAAGGGATGGGGGTATATGGAATGGCGATCGCATTACAGCAGCGTTTCGCGATCGCCTTTAACACCAGCGCTTCGCGATCGCATCCCATCAAGACCATCCAATATATGATCTTCTAGTCAGATTTATCTGACTTTAGCTTTCAGACGGGGGTTTCTAACCCCCGGCTCCCCCTGTAGCATCAAACGGGATCAACCCAGAGGGATCTGCTTGCAGCAGCGCTTCGCTATCGCATCCCATCAAGACCATCCAATATATGATCTTCGGTGTCAGATTTATCTGACTTTAGCTTTCAGACGGGGGTTTCTAACCCCCCGGATCCCCGTGTAGCATCAATTAGACGAAACAAGTTAAAATTGATCTAAGAGGTAAGCTATATGTAAAAAACAATTCCAGAAATTTATTCACAGAATACTTGCTTTATTCAATCATCAGGAAAAATCATCATGGGAAAATCAGCCCTAAAGCTAATCAGGACTTACGCAAAACACAACAAAAGTAGGGGTAATTCATGAATCACCCCTACATGAGAACCAGGTTTTTAGTGCAATCTTACTTAAGTCCTATTTAAGTCTGGCTTTTTTGCTCAAGTATCAAAAGTTTCCATGTCTATATTGAAGTTGTGAAGAACATTTATTACATGGTAGCGTCTACCTGAGATAGCGGTTCAACGTTATCCTAACTATGAAGCATCAACAGAAATTAGCTTACAGCTTGACCTCATTAATCAGTATCAGCTTAATATCCAACTTTATTACACCTGATTCTGCCATTCTTGCAGCACCACCGAGAAACCCAGACAAAACCGTAAATTGTGAAATTTTAGTTGTGGGTGGGGGACTCTCAGGTGTAGCTACAGCTTACGAGGGGTTACTAGCAGGACGCAAAGTTTGTCTCACAGAAATTACTGATTGGTTAGGGGGTCAAATTTCTTCCCAGGGAACATCTGCATTAGATGAACGCCCCACCCAACGCAGTCGCCAATTTTATTCTCGCGGCTACTTGGAATTGCGAAATCGCATTGAACGCAAGTATGGTAAACTGAACCCTGGGGACTGCTGGGTAAGTGACTCTTGTTTTTTGCCTCGTGATGCCCACACGATTATCAGTCATATGCTCAGAGATGCCGAAAGAAAGGGGAAAGGCAAGTTAGAATGGTTTCCCAATACAGTAATTAAGGATTTAGAAATTACACCCTCTACAGTTTCTGGGGGTGGACAATTAATTAGTAGTGCGATCGCCATTCAACATCAACCAGTCCCCGGCGCACCACCTCATAACACCTTCACCTTATCTCAAACCATTGAAGATGCTTATCGTTACCAAAACTCATCTCGGTTTACTAAAAACATCATTCGCTTAGTTCCCCAAAACACACAAGGGAATTCTCCCAAATGGTACATCGTAGACGCTAGCGAAACCGGAGAAATTATCGCCCTGGCAGATGTTCCCTACCGTTTGGGTATTGACCCTCTCTCCCACCTCGAACCTTCTTCCTCCAGTCAGCAAAACAATCCTTATTGTACCCAAGGCTTCACTTACACCTTTGCAATGGAAGCCACTAAGGAACCACAACCCCAGGAAATGCCCCCATTCTATCCACAGTATGCCCCATATTTTAGTTATGAATTACAGCGGTTGGCAAACTTTGACCTAGTTTTCACCTATCGCCGCATTTGGAGCCAGCAACAGGGAGCACCTGCAACATTTGGAGGTGTAAGGTTTTCGGCTCCCACACCAGGGGACATTTCCATGCAAAATTGGACTTGGGGTAACGACTATCGCCCTGGAACCCCTCAAGATAACCTAGTTTACACTCGCCAACAGTTGCAAGCTACTGGACAGTTACAACCCGGCGGATGGATGGGGGGACTACGAACGGAAAGCCTCCGCAGAGGTGAAGAAAATGCACTAGCCTACTATTATTGGTTAGTCGCTGGGACTACAGATTCTCAACTTGGTACAGGTGTCAAGGAGCAACACACAAATCACCGTTTTATATCTGGGTTCAATTCCCCCATGGGAACAGCCCATGGCTTATCCAAATATCCCTATATCCGGGAAGGACGACGGATTATTGGCCGTCCCAGTTGGGGACAACCCGGAGGTTTTACCATTTGGGAAACTGATATTTCTCGCCGCAACTACAACGATGAGTATTATCGTCGTACACTTCCTGCTGATATGTACCGCCGGTTACAAGCAACACTGGCTGGTTTGGAAGCTATCTCTGTAATTATAGGTCAAAAGCCACCGGAACAAGTAATGCGGCGGACTCGTTCTACTATTTTCCCCGATTCTGTAGGTATTGGTCACTATGCCATAGACTTTCATCCTTGCATGGAGCAAAGCCCCCCAGAAGCGCCCGGTAATAGAGAACGTCCCGGAGAAAGGCGGGGTGCTGGTCAAGCTTATCCCTTCCAAATTCCCCTGAGAGCCATGATTCCCCAGAAAATCGACAATTTGCTCGTAGGAGGTAAAAGTATCGCCACCAGTCACATTGCAGCTGCTGCGTATCGGGTACACTCCTTTGAATGGTCTGCGGGTGCTGCTGCGGGTACTACTGCGGCTTTTGCCTTAAACAATCAAGTTACACCTTACCAACTGGTGAACAATTTACCCAGACCAGAACCACAATTAGAAGCTCTCAAACGTCTATTAGAGCAAAATGGCAACCCGACAGCTTTCCCTGATACTTCAATTTTTAACGAAAACTGGGATAATTGGCGTTAGGCTAAAATGATTTCAGATTATCGACTAAACTATTAATCTAGAGGTGTAGATTGTAAAATCCTGTTGGCTAACTGTTTTATGGTTACAAGACTTTCAGCATCTGTATATGGCGCGAGTACAGCACCAACTGTCAATCCTGGACGGACTACTCAAGTTACCCGTAAGACTTATCCCAATTATAAGGTGATTGTTTTAAACGATGACTTCAATACTTTTAAACACGTTTCCGAGTGTTTAATGAAGTATATTCCGGGAATGACAGGTGATCTGGCTTGGGATTTGACTAATCAGATACACTATGAAGGACAAGCTATTGTCTGGGTAGGTCCCCAAGAAATGGCGGAACTATATCATCAACAGCTGCGTCGGGCTGGTTTAACAATGGCTCCTTTAGAAGCGGCTTAATTATCATGGGTAAATCCCCTAAAGACTCTTCTGTTAAAGATGGCAGATTAGTCTGGAATCACTCAACTCATATTTCTGGCCTCATCCCAATTTTAGAACGTCTCTGTCTGCAGGATGGGATTCAAACTGTCACCCCTGGTGTTATTGGGCGGGCTAAAGGTCACTGTCCAAAAATGCAACTGCGTGTATCTGTACCTATTCGGGGTGGTTATAAGGTCATAGCCCGTCAGGGTAAAACTGTACAAGAGGTTTTTATCCTAACCACTTTAGAGCAGGATAAATTTAAACATACCATTGCGATCGCCATGAGAACTAAATCAGCTTCATAGTCCATTGTTAACTATTGCCTATTCTTCCACACGGCGGACTGAGAACTTGTGTAATGGCAAACTCAGGACACAAGAAAAAGTGAGAAAATACGACAAAGCAATAGTGATTTTCACAGACATGAGCGCGGTTTCCCAGTCAGGTAAAATCAACTTCTCAATACCAAAAGCAAAACAGTAAACTAGCCAGTAAGAGAAGCTCATTCTCAAGAGAATTTTCTCTGTTTCTTCTAGATTATCTTTTGGCTGTTTGGGATCCCAAAGTAATAGCAAACCTGCAATACAAGCAAGAAAGGATAGACAAACTACAAATTCATGGCACATTAAATTCATTGAATGCATCTGCTTTGCTCTAATGTTCTCCTGTTGAGATTCAGTCTAAAGGAATAATCTCGCCAACCCCAAAAAATATTTACAAACTGCAATAAAAGACTGTAATTAGTTTTAAGTATTGCTACAAAAGTTGTATTTACATTAATAATAATTTTTGCTACAATCTAAACAATCTAATATAGATGGGCACTGCTGCCTAGGAGAGGTTTTAACCAGCACCAATATTCACCCAGGTGCTAAAACTATCACCCCAGGTAATGAGATTAGGCAATGCCATTTCTTTGGCTCAGAAATTTTAGTTGATGATACATACAGCTGATCTGGGGTAAATTTGCACCAGCTGCTTGGGCTTTTCGTAATGGGTTACCGAAAATCGCTTCTACCTCTAGGGGACGTCCTTCATCATAGTCAATTTTCATGCTGGTACGGTAGGGCTTCATCTTCACAGTATAATTCAGCATGGTTTGAATGAAGCTATCAGGAATAACTCGTCCCGAAGTTTTCGCCCCAGCTGCTACTTCATTCATTAATTGTTCAACTAATATCCGGGTGTGAGCATCTGTCATTAATTCGTCTGTTCTAGCATTGAGAATAACTGAGAGTCCATTGTAGGGTATATTCCACACCAGTTTTTGCCAACGCGCTAGCAGTAAGTCGGTGGCTAATTCAATGGTAATACCAGCAGTTTGAAAGTCATTAGCAACATATTGTATTCTTTCTGTTAGAGGAGCGGGATCATATTTAGGGCTATATTCCCCCAAAGTAATTTTTCCATAGTCTAAGTGACGAATATGTCCGGATCCTACTTTATTGGAACACAGAAAACATAAGCCGCCGATAACTTGAACATTCTTGACTATTTGGGTAATATCCTCTTCTACACCCAATCCATTCTGCAATACTAATACTACGCCACCATCTTTTACCAGGGGGGGTAATAATTTCGGTAGTAAATGGTTTTGAGTTGTCTTGAGTGCCACTATTACTACATCACATCGTGGCATCTGTTCCACATCATTATAGGCGTTAACTTGCGGAAGGGTAAAATCACCGTCTTTGGATTCGATTAATAAACCCGATTTGCTCACGTGCTCGTAATCACTCTTGAGCAAAAAGTGGACATCGTAACCAGCTTGTTGCAATTTAGCGCCATAAAACCCACCTAAAGCACCAGTTCCGAGGATAGCGTATTTGCGATCGCAACCTGCTGTCAAGGAATCGCACATCTGTGACACACAGAATTCTCTGACCATAATCATAAAATGATGTCTGATTGCCCCATGTATAGTTAACTTTTTGTAATAAAATTTTAACCTATTTGAAAATAATTGAAATTTTGCTGTTGCTGAGGTAGAGGATGATATTTTAGGACTTATGTACCTGTGACAGAAAATTATTATTCATATGAGAATTTCTAGGAAAAACTTTAAATTATATTACATAGGTGGAGTAATCACTTCAGGCATATGCTAAGGTAAATTCAAATGTCTAAAAATACGTTCATTCTTTATTTTTAAGACGTTGACATTAATACCACCAAATTGATGCTTGATTTCAACGCCTTAGCTGAGTTCTCCCGTGACAATTGCATCGGCATTTGTGCATTTCTCGTTCCAGCCAACTTGATTACCTCCTTACTGACCATCATCCTCACAGTATTGCGTCGCCCAACACATCAAGTGTGGAAATCTGCGGGACTTGCTAGCATATTCGCCTTAGCGATGGTATTCCATGTATTTACCTGGTTCATCATTGGCGTAGTCATGTTACCTACTTATATATTGCTCTCCCTAGCAATTAGCGCCTTGCTAAGTAATTTAGCAGCCATTCTTTGGCAAAAGCGCCAGATTGGGAGTCATAGTCAGGCTCAAAACGCTTGATAGGTTTTGCAGCAATATTGACACTCCCACGGCTGAAAGCACGTGGGATTATTGTTTCATCCAGCCAACCTACTTAGAAGAGTTTCCTCCCATTTTCCATTCCCAGAGGTTATTCCGTCTACAAACTTTAGATTATGCGTGCCAAACATTACCCTTTAACTTTAGAATAATGTTTAAATCAAGTCAATACTGAATTGCTCAATGTACCATTAGGTGCTATGTATTCATTCCACGGCTAAAAGTCAGTGGGCTTTGGTGCTTTTATGTTTGTAAAAGATAGTTCCCCACTCCTCAAACCGGTAAAAATTAGGCATTGCAGCACTTGAATATGAGATGCAAAAATCACATTTCTTTAAATCTTGTTATCAAGTAGCAACACCTTTAATCGTGTATCCCGCCCAATAGTAAGGATGACTGTAAAGTTTTTCAGGGGGAACAGTTTCAATACTTCTATATAAAGCTGCTAAATCCACTTGAAGTGTTCGTTTATCAGCCGTGAGATGATTTCGTAAATCTTCATACCATTTTGTGAAATCATCCCCAGTCAGTTCTTTTAACCATAATGTTGCTTCATTTAAAGCCCTAACTGGGGATTTATTGATTTGTAGTCTTCTGTAGAACTCAATCATCACTAAGGCTCTAGCCGATGATTCTACCGTCCATAGGCTACTCACCACATAGGGTACTCCTCCACAGAGAAAACCACTGGCTAAATCCACATATTCCCTGGTAATATTCTGGTTTTTAGTTACCGCAGTTTCACCAGCCGCAAGAGTAACCAATTGATAACTATTTAAATTGCGATCGCGGATTTCTTCTAATGTGATTTTATCTTGATCTACTAATACTAATGCAGATGTTTTTGGGTCATTGTAACAGTTGATAACACTCCCAGAAAAGTGAAAAATACTTTTATTAAATACAGCATTTGCTACTAAACTTTTGGTAGCATTAGCTCCCTGGATTAGTTGGGAGTTATTGAACATTTTGCTGATAATTTCAGCTTCCAATTGAGCAAATTCTAGCGGAGGACAATTCGTGCTTTTGGCAGATTCGACACCAAGGAATATAGGATGCAGCAATGGCGATATACTTTGAGCTTGGACAGACAAACCTGTTTGGACACTGGGTAAATAGCTAATAGTCAAGTTACTTGGTAATTCTTCCGGGGAGGGCGAAGACAGAGAAAAAAGGGCATGGAGAGGTAATCTATGTAAGTCCCGATGGGGAATTAAAATGAGTTGGGTGATATCTTTGAGTTCTTGTATAACTGTGGAAATCTGGAGAATATTTTGGAGTTTCCACAGCTTTTGTGTCATATCCATTCGCCAAACATGATGACTTCTGCTTTGTTGGTCTTCGCCTTGAGTCAGATATTCTTGGTATGAGTGATCCCAATCTTCCAGCCAACGTTCAAATTTAATTAAGCGTCTTACACCTTCGGCTAGAGGTACTTCATCCACAAGCAGGGATTTTCCTTCTAAGTCTGTTTTAACTACATCTTGTATGGGTGTAAAGACTAAAATGGGTGATGGCGCTTGATATTTAATAATGAAGGTATGTAACGCCACTGGGCTAATATGCCAGTAAATAATTGCTGTGTGGGGATTGAGCAGTTGTTGAACCGAAGTGTAGTAGTGTGTATAAGTGTGTTCATGGGAATCAAATAATAGCCAATTTAAACAAGAATTTTTGCCCTGTTCTGCCATTTCCCAAGCTTGTACAAACTCGCCGCACTCTACCGCTAAATCAACTCCTAATTGAGCAATTCCGCTAAATTTGAGGGCTAGTTGTCTTCTACTCTCTTCAGAAGGATTTGGTGAGATCAGTAATTGTGTTAATAAGTCAGTGGCTTGTTGCTGTAGTTCTTGTGCTTGTGCTGTTTGACCTATGGCTAAATATGTTCTGATCAGAGACTGCAAAACCTCTAAATGCAATTCGCTAAACTCTGGTGTTGTTAAGGTTAACAGCGCTTGATTGTATTCAGCTATGGCTTGAGACCAATAATAACGATTTCTGGGCAATTTTTTGCCTAAATCGTAATAAGTGTTACCTTTTTCTATATGCAATCTACCCCAACCTTCTGGATGGGTATCTGGCTGAATATATTTCAACCCTTCCTCTAAGCTGGCTAGTCTACCCTCATAGCCGCCCAGCTGCAAGGCAGGATTTTGTTTGGCGATCCCTGTTAAGGAACTTAACGGTATTTGGGTAGGTAGATGGCCTACAGCAGTCGCTCGACCAATCCAAGCTTCCCAGTAGTCAAGTTTAACTTCTAAGGCGTGGTCGTAGGAAATGATCGCTTTGGCAAATCTGGATAAATAAAACAGCCCTAGCCCTTGGTTATGCCAAGCTAAGTGAAAGTCGGGTTTGATAACTATGGCCTTGTCATAGGAAGCGATCGCTTCCTCTATATTTCCTAACCTTTCCAAGGCAATGCCCCGATTATACCAAGCTAAGTATAAATCTGGTTGGGTGGCAAGTGCTTGATCCCAGGAGGCGATCGCTTGGTTCCAATTTCCTAAATTAAATAATACTACGCCTCGGTCAATCCAGACCTCATGGAAGTCCGGTTGAATGGCGATGGCTTTGTCGTAAGAGGTAATAGCCTCTAGATATTTCTCATCTATAGCCAAGGCTATCCCTCGGTAATACCAGGTATATGGGTCTTGTGGTTCTAAATCCAGGGCTTGGTCATAACTAGAAATTGACTCGCTGATTTGTCCCAATTTTAGCAGGGCTAAACCTTTACCAGACCAAGCCTCTGGATTTTGGGGCTGAATTTCTATAGCTTGGTTAAAGGAGGCGATCGCCGCTTCAAATTCTCCTAATTCACCTAAAGTCACACCGCGATTATACCAAGATTTGTAATGATTGGGTTTTAATGCTACGGCTTGGTCATAAGAGGCGACTGCTTCTGCAAAATCTTCTAAATGAAATAAAGTTAAACCCTTGTTAAACCAATATTCAAAAGCATCAGGTTTGATTGCTATGGCTTGATTATAAGAAATTACCGCTCCTACCAAATCACCGGTTTTCCCCTGCTGAAGACCTTGATAAAAGTACTCTTGCGCTTGAAGGTCATCGGAATCAGCAATAATAGCCGGTGAGAGATAATCTGCTAGCTGTTGGACTAAATTGATATTCTCATTCAACTGCACGAACAACTCATGTAAGGTGTGCGCTACATTTGCATCTAAATTAACCAATAAATCTTGCCAATTTTCAGGAGAAGATACTATTTCCCCTCCTGTTTCTGACTTGATAATCTGAGGTTTTTCTCTTTGTGACTCCCAGAATATTGCCACTAAATTGGGGATTACATCTTTCTCAAATGGGGTGGGCAGATTTGGCGCTGTGATTGTGGTTTCTTGATTTGTATATTCCGAGGTCACTTCTTCGGTATTGTCAGTCAATCTTTCTGAAGCAGAATCAGGGCTTGTGGCTCCTGTCACCTGATATTCTGTATCTATGGCTTGGCCCCGCCAGCCATGAGAATCCCATAAAAACTCGCCCTGGGTAGGGATTAACTCTTTTCCTCCAGATTCCAGTGGTATATTTAATATTTCACTGCTTCTAGTTTCACTCTCTTTGTCATGTTCACCCCATTCTCGGGTTAACAGGCGGATCCCGATTTCGTCAGCAAGTTCACTCACCTTGCCAATTCCCATCTGCCCTAGTTGTATCATCTGTCTTGCTAACTGACGATTGGACTCTGGTGATAACAGCAACTTTTCGCCAAACATCACCAACCAATTTATCCAGCGCTCAACACTGATACGATTCTCCATGCGTTGTAGATACTCAACCGCCCATTGTTTTCCGCGTCCTTGTTGTACACCTTCCAATAACTGGGTAAACAAAAATTCTAGATCTGCATTACTTAGCTCAGGTAGTGGTTGTGCCACCTCAGATCCCCCTACCCTATTGAAGGATGGACTCGACTGATGACCCATGGGGTGCTTGAAAAACTTGTTAAGCCGCTGGAATAGCTGCGTGAGCATCTGTAACACTTTCCGATTTTGTCTTACGTGACATACTACCGTAACTGATTTTTTTTGAAAAATTCAGTGTAGGCTTCTCGTAGGCTTCTCATCCAATCCAGCTAGTGCAATGCCTAGGCCATGCAGGCTATCGGAGACGATGAGCTTTGTTTTAAGTCCACGGAATAGCCTACCGCAGACTATAAATTTCTTAGCGATACTTTTTCGCTAACTAATGTTCAAAAATACATATAGAATTTCCCATACTCGTGAGGTACAAAGTTGTTTAGTTTCAGGGAACAGGGAACAGGTAATAGGGAACAGGTAATAGGGAACAGGTAATAGGCAATTGATGTGTACTTCATTAGCCTGAAAAAGGCTTTAGGTTGAGATTCTCTCTTAAACAAGGCGTATCAACCAACGCGCGCAGATAAATTCCTCGCGCACGATTCAAATCTCGATTTGTGATTTTATCATCTATCCTAGACTTGATGATTGTAGACCCTCCTAGATTGTTGATAATTTCGCCAGTCCAGCTTACCGTTTTTGATGTGTACGCTTCGTTTATATCAACTACTATTTTCTCATATTCCTGAGCTTTGTGTTTGATGAAATGTTTGAATTTGTAGTGGCTTAAAGTAAGCATTTGTCGGACTGACTTCGATCTAATTCTTCTCTTGGCTTTTCTAGACATAACAGATGTCTCGAAAGTAGGAAGCAGAATTACATCAACGCAGCCCCCTACCAATAATTGCAATCCTAGTGGATAGAGGCTTATCATACACCCATAGGGGTGAAGTTAACCATATTTATATTTATCGCCCATCTCCCCATCACCGCTTAACTCCGATCTGTATTTGATTTACTCGCAGCATAATGTTGATTGACTAGTTCCTGGACAATCAACTGTGGATCGTCTGTTTCAATAGCCAGTTGCTGGGCAATTTGCTGGCGTAAATTCTGATCCTGCTGTAACATGACTAACAGCTGATCTAGGGTGACGGTTTGGGTTACTCCCTTGGTGGGTACAGTTGTGTTGAGGGCGTCTAGTCCGTCATATTCCCATATTGGTTCCCTGGAAAGGCGTGTTAACAACTGCATTCCCACTTCATAGGCAACTTTTCCCACTTCACCAACACCCAACTCACCCAGTTGCACTAAGCGAGCGGCTAATTCATTATTCGGTGTAGGTGATGCTAGCAATCTTTCGCCAAAGCGCCGTAACCATTGTATCCAATCTTCAGTAGAAACACGATGTTCAATATTATCTAGCCATTTTTGCGCCCAATCTTTTCCTCTGGCTTGATGGACACCTTCTATAAGTTCGTTGAACAGAAACTCTAAATCGCTATCTGTTAGCGGTGGGGCTAGTCTTGTTACTAAATCATCTTCCATATGGGAGTGAGTTCTTTGGCCGCCAAACCACCTACTAATTAGACTCTTCAACCATTGAATTAACCGCCTGAGCATTTTTTGCTACACCATTGAGTATTGTTGACCATTATACCAGCACAGCCAAGGCGATCAACAGGCCCACAGACCAGCGCGAGGGAGTGTCAAATATACACAAGCCATGTACAAAAGTTTAAAATAGTTCCATCCCAAACTCGACTGGGTGCTGCTAACCAAAATTGAAAGGCACTAAAGTCTTCTATCCATGTCTTACGAACCCCTCCACCACAAGTATCGCCCAAAGAGTTTTGTAGAATTGGTCGGACAAGAGGCGATCGCTACCACCCTCACCAACGCGATTCGCACAGCTAAAATTGCCCCGGCCTATTTGTTTACTGGACCCAGAGGTACGGGAAAAACTTCCAGCGCGCGGATTCTGGCTAAGTCTCTAAATTGTCTCAACAGTGATCAGCCCACTGCTGAACCCTGTGGAGTGTGCGATGTTTGTCAAGGTATCACTAAGGGTTATTCCCTCGATGTGATAGAAATTGATGCCGCTAGCAACACTGGTGTCGATAATATCCGTGAGCTGATTGAA
Source organism: Anabaena sp. CS-542/02 (assembly GCF_028331085.1). Classification (NCBI taxonomy): domain Bacteria; kingdom Bacillati; phylum Cyanobacteriota; class Cyanophyceae; order Nostocales; family Nostocaceae; genus Anabaena; species Anabaena sp. CS-542/02. The sequence goes on along the minus strand of NZ_JAQMTM010000054.1, from coordinate 7,657 downwards.
AAGGCGCAGTTTGCGCCGGTACAGTGTCGCTACAAGGTTTATGTGATCGATGAATGTCATATGCTCAGTACCGCAGCATTTAATGCGCTACTGAAAACATTAGAAGAACCACCAAAACACGTAGTTTTTGTGTTAGCCACAACAGACCCCCAGCGAGTATTACCAACAATTATTTCACGCTGCCAAAAATTTGACTTTAGACGTATTCAGTTAGAGTCCATGGTTAAGCATTTAAGTGCGATCGCCTGTCAAGAAAATATTGATATTTCTCCTGATGCTGTCACCTTGATAGCTCAAATCGCTCAGGGAGGATTGCGAGATGCGGAAAGTTTACTAGACCAATTAGCGCTGGTGACTGGTGAAGTCACCCCGAATAAAGTTTGGGATTTGGTTGGTTCAGTCAGTGAACAAGACTTACTAACGCTATTAAAGGCGATCGCTCAAAACCAACCAGAAGCAGTTTTAGATTGCAGCCGTAAAATCCTTGATAGTGGACGGGAACCCCTAATTATTCTGCAAAATCTCGCCGCCTGCTATCGGGACTTACTCATAGCTAAAACAGCGCCTAACCGCCAGGATTTAGTTACCTGTACCCAGCAAACCTGGATAGCACTGGTTGAATTTGCCCAGCAACTAGACATAACGATCATTTTACAGGGGCAGCAACACCTGCGCACAGCGGAACTACAAATTAAAAATACCACCCAACCGCGCTTGTGGTTAGAGGTGACATTATTAGGTTTATTACCCAGTGCTAATCTTCAAATCCAAACTGTGATTACACCTCAGACAGTGAATCCGCCAGTTTTAGGTACAAATTATTACCCTGTTCTTTCTCCACAACCTCAGCCCACGAATCAAAATACCACCCTTAACCCAATATCTTTACCTCAGCCCACAAGTCAAAATAGCACGACTCATCCACCCGCCATCACACCACAACCTCTCACTTCCCCACCAGCAAATGGAACTACTAACCCCCCTTCTGGAGAGAAAGTGACCACGCCATCAGAGTCTGACTTAACTCAAGTTTGGCAACAGGTACTTGTGAATATTCACATACCCTCCCGCAGGGCCTTACTTGGTCAAATGTGCCAGATAATAGAGTTTAATGGGAACTTAGCTCGTATTGCGGTCAAAGGTACTTGGTTAGACGCACTCAAATCTGATCTACCCATGATTAAGGCTGCTTTCCAAGAGATTTTTCAGCGGCAAATCGAAGTTTATCTCGAAAAAGGAACTACTTCGACTGGTAACACCACAAGAACAAATCCTCAAGCACAAAATTATACTCCCGTTCAGCAACCACCAGCACCCAAATACAATCAACTTGTGTCTGATGCACCGCAGCCAGCTACACCTAAACCAGCACCAAGCAAAACCGAATCAACCACCGGTGTACCTAAGCTGCAAACCTTGTCCCCGCCACAAATACCCACAAATCCGGCTAATTGGGGAACCGAAGAAGTGGAAAGCGCAGCCCAGCGTCTAGCCCAATTCTTTGATGGGCAAATTATCCGCCTGACAGGGGATGCATTAGACTTGCCTGAAACCATGACTATATCTGAGTGGATGGACGAGTCAGAACTTGATGACGAATAAAAAAAATCCATCCAAATTTAAATTTGCAAATGGATTTTCAGTGTTAACTTGGCTGTAAAAAGCTAGTCGCCGGTTCCTGAATGCACGGTTTTTACCCATTTTAGACGTTTTGGTCTGAGGGACATCCGAGCAGTGGTACTGCTCATCACAACTAACCAGTGCAACATATACAAAGCACCACGTAGTGTTTGTAACAGCAACAGGAAAGATGTAGAAATATTAAATTTCTCATCTTGACGTATGCGCTTCAGTCCGGCAAACATACCCACAACAGACATACCCACGGATAGTGTAGTTACCGATCCTAAAATTGGTAGACGGTGCCGAGCCAGGGCCATGAATAAATCTGGAATTGCTGCTGTGGGTAGGATATACATACTCAACATAAACATGAGCATATCCCAGGTTTTTCGCGTACCCATGCGGTTTCTCACAATTAGATCCCAGTAATCTAAATAGCGTTGATAGCCGCCTTCTGCCCAACGATTGCGCTGATGCCAAAGGGCGATGGCATTTGTGACACCTTCTTCCTGCACAGCTGGGCAAAATGTACAGTCAATGTCCCATTGGTTTAAATGTAGGCGCAAAGTCAGATCCAAATCATCCGTGATGGTTTCTTCATTCCACCCGCCACAACTTTCTAAGGCTGTACGCCGGACAAACTGACCATTACCTCGGAGTTCGCCAATACCACCCAGGGCAACACGTTGCTGCTGAAACCAGGTATCCAAAGCCATTTCTGCCATCTGACCTTGAGTCCAAAAATTTTCTTTGGCGTTAGCGATGGCTTTTCGCACCTGCACCGCCCCCACCTTTTCTCGTTGGAATAAAGGTACTACCTTGAGCAATAAGTCTGGTACTACCTGAGCATCAGCATCAAACACTGCGACAATTTCGCCCTTAGTCAATGGCAATACCTGATTTAATGCTCCTGATTTGCCGCCACTAGCTTGTGGAGAACGTCTGAGAACCTTGAGTTGCTGATATTCTTGGGCTAGTTGGGCTAAGAGTTCCGGTGTCTTATCTGTGCTGTTATCGTCAATTATCCAGACTTCATATTGCCCATCTGGATATTCCAGATTGCAAAGATTCTTGACTAACTTGCCAATAACGGCTTCCTCATTTTTTGCAGCTACTAGCACAGATACAGAGGGAAAATCTCCCTGGATGTTTTTGGCATAGCGCCGGGGTCTAGCAAATACCACCACTAAGGCATGAAATCCTAGAAGAGTGGTCAGTCCTAGAATGAATATTGAACCCCAAGAAGCTAAATGCAAAGCGATTGTACCGCTCCACACTACAGTCAACATGAGAGCAGCTTTGCGTCTACGTCCTTGAAACCGGGATGGTAGAGACATGGGATCCACCTCTACCACTAACTCCTCCTTATCTGTCGATGGGTCGGATAACACAGAGTTAAGTTGGTCAAGCTCTTCGTAATAATCGTCTTCGGGCCAGGAATTCGCTGGCATAGGTTACTTGATTCAAAAACCAGTTGTTATACAGCTGAAAAAAAGCAAGGAATCCAACACTTGAGAGCGCTGATTTCTGCTTTTATTGCTCCAGCTTCTTTGTTAAAAGCCAATGCATATTAATTGTAACCGAATTTTTAACATTTCTTAGCACCAAATTTCGAGTTTCAAAGTATTTAGGATGATTTATTAGGTTTAGGTTTTACACTGACCAACCCGAAGACAGTAGATTATGGGGAACTCTACCTTGTGAGCACTCCACCCTGCTGCCGTAACCCACTAAAATTAGTAAACACCTTCCTTTTGCAATTAGGAGTGCATGTGTGCCACAATCTGCTAAATGTTTGCTGATTGGCTCAACTGAGATTTATAGTGGTAAATCTGCAACTGTTTTGGGTTTGTCTCATCAGCTACAGCAAAAAGGACTAGATATTGCCTACGGTAAACCCCTAGGCACTTGTTTTAGTGCATCTGGCGGAACCTTAGTTGAGGAAGATGTCCAGTTTATTGCTCATAGTCTGAACTTACCAAAAAACCGTGTTGCGGCCACAATACTGGCTTTGGATGAGGTCAATGTCCAAAGACGCTGGCGCGGCGAAGACAACACCAACTATCGGCAGTTATTAAAACAGCAATATTTGCAAGTTTCCCAGGGAGATTTAGTGTTGCTAGAGGGACCTGGTGATTTGACACAAGGCAGTCTGTTTGATTTGTCCTTGTTACAGGTTGCTGAGACGTTAGATGCGGCTGTACTGTTGGTAACACGTTATAATTCTCTGCTCTCAACTGGGGCGTTATTATCTGCCAAGCGGTATGTGGGCGATCGCCTGGTGGGAGTTGTGATTAATGATATCCCTAGCGAACAATTAGAAATAGTTGACGCTCAATTATGCCCGTTTCTAGAAAAGCAAGACATCCCTGTATTGGCCACATTGCCGAAAAGTGATTTACTCCGCAGTGTCAGCGTTGGTGAACTGGTAAACCAGTTAAAGGCGGAAGTTCTCTGTCGTCGAGATCGCTTGGATTTGATGGTGGAGAGTTTGGCAATTGGGGCAATGAATGTCAATGCGGCTGTGAAGTATTTCCGCAAACGCCGAAATATGGCAGTAGTCACAGGAGGCGATCGCGTGGAAATTCAACAAGCCGCCCTAGAAACCTCTACACAATGCCTGATTTTGACTGGACAGCTGCCACCACCTGCCTTTATTCTCAGTCGTGCTGAAGAGCTAGAAATCCCCATCCTATCGGTTGACTTAGATACCCTAACCACTGTGGAAATTATTGACCGGACCTTTGGTCAAGTACGGGTACATGAACCCATCAAGGTTCACTGCATTCACCAGTTGATGGCTGAGAATTTTGACATTGATCGCTTGTTATCTAAACTAGGCTTAACTCACCGAGGGACATTAGCTTAAGTGCGGCTGGAATCCCCCGTCTTTAGACGTGGGGAGTGTCCAGCAGCTATTGACCTACTGAAGCAAACATCATAAAAATGTAGCAATATGTAACTATATTTGGCTGTTCACCTACACTCTGTTTGGTAGAATAACTGGGTTGTTTAATGTGATTACGTCCATCTTTGAGCCAGTCAACAGACCTTACCAACCTAGATACATTAGCGCAGGAACTGGCGACCATCCAGCAAACGGGTTCTAAGCGAATCGCCTTGTTGGGTTCTCGTCATGTGCCAATTACGCATCAAAATCTCATTGAGATGATGACCTATGCCTTGGTTCTATCAGGCAATCGGGTAATCACCTCTGGGGCTACAGGGACAAATTCAGCTGCCATTAAGGGAGCAATGCGGGCTGATCCCAATTTATTGACGGTGATTTTACCCCAAAGTTTGGAACGCCAGCCCCATGAATCACGCCAACAACTAGAGCAGGTGATGCATCTGGTAGAAAATTCCAGTAATGATAATCTGTCTTTAGCTGAAGCTAGTTACATTTGTAACAAGGAGATTATCTCCCGATGCCAGCAGCTCATCTGTTTTGCTTTTCACGACAGTCGTACTCTGCTGCAAACTTGTGGAGATGCAGAAGAACAAAGAAAAGTTGTCACACTTTTCTACTTTGACTAAAGTGCAGTAAGTCCTCGCCCTGGTAATGATAGATATAGGAAACTGCGAATTGGTAACAGGTAACCACCTGTTACCTGTTCATCACAGCTAACTACAAATACATTGATTGGTTTAATCATGCTATCGCAACTGCCTGTGTCTGTTATTTTGTTGTATTCTATTGCTGCTGCCGCCCTTCTGATTTATCTGCCCTTTCTATTGGTAGCTTATGCGCGGGTGCGGATTGGCTATGAAGCCCTTGCTACTCCTCGCGCCATGTTTGATAAATTGCCCCCCTATGCTCAAAGAGCCACGTGGGCGCATCAAAACTCCCTGGAAGCATTTATGTTGTTTGCCACCGCAGCACTGATGGCATATGTAACTGGGGTAAATTATACTACAGCAACAGTGGCGGCGATCGCTTTTGTGGTGGCGCGTTTGCTATACTCAATTTTTTATATTTTGAATATACCCCTATTGCGATCGCTGATGTTTGCCATTGCCTCCCTGAGCTCTGCTACTCTGATTATCTCCAGCATCATTCAAGCCCAGAGTTAATTGGGCAGTAGAAATGCGGGTTTAAAATCACCGGTAAACCGAAAATCTAAAATTGTTTATGGCTTCTACATATTCCTTTGACATTGTGAGCGACTTTGATCGACAAGAGTTAGTGAATGCTGTCGATCAAGTTATGCGAGATATCAAAGGTCGTTATGACCTCAAAGATACTCAAACCACTGTAGAGTTAAACGAGCAAACCATTAATGTCAGCACTGACAGCGAGTTTACCTTAGATTCTGTTCACAACATTCTCCGGGAAAAAGCCGCCAAGCGTCAGCTTTCTCAGAAAATTTTCGAGTTTGGCAAAGTTGAATCAGCTAGTGGTAACCGTGTACGTCAAGAAATCACACTCAAAAAAGGCATCAGTCAGGAAATAGCTAAACAAATTTCCAAATTGATTCGGGATGAATTCAAAAAAGTACAAGCCTCAATTCAAGGTGATGCTGTACGAGTTTCAGCTAAAGCTAAGGATGACTTACAAGCTGTGATGCAGCGTCTGAAACAAGAAGACCTTCCTGTGGCTTTACAATTTACCAATTACCGTTAAACAACCTACGGGGTGGATAAAATCCACCCCATACCATTTTTTAAAAATCAGGTCTGATACTTTTTCGCTAATTATTAACTAGTTAATTGCCTTCCGCATTACCTGAGATTAAAGAACTTTGTGAGTGTGGGAATGCTGCTTAACATTGTCTTCTTTAGTGACAACTCTAGCGGCATTCAGTACGCGCTTACGCTCCGTTGAATATTCAAAATCAGTGTAGGTTGTACCTAAAGGAATGAGGGACTGTGCAGTTTCACGTCGTTTGTAGGTGCGAGCTGCAGCAAACACCCGCACAGCGAATTCTTCCCCAAACTGAGTCGAATCTGGAAAGCCATCTGGTAACACAGGTGTATTGCCATCCAGAACAGATCCCAGGGTGGTTGCACAAGCCAGCTTATAGGAGGTGGGAATACCTTTGAACAATGCTTCTAAAGCAGCAGAGGGAATTGGTTCTACTACTTCCACTTGATAAACTTCCCCATCTTCCTTAATGAAGCAGGTTGATAGACCTATAACAATATAATCGTTAGCGGTGAGATCTGGTGCATCTTCATAGGAAATTGCTGTTGTCATAAAAATTTTCCCAACCTTCAAAATTACGATGTGTGCTTGAGTGCTATACTTGGCCGTCGCCTACAGCATGAGTTAGATTGACACTCCCCACGGCTAGAAGCCGGGGGATTCTTGATTCACGGGGATTCCAATGAATTTACCCTCCCCAAGCATCTTGACCGTGTGCCCCACGGCTGCAAGTCCACGTATAGCGACTACCTGAGCGGCTGCAACATCTCTATCTGTTGTATACCCGCAATTTGAACAAACATGAGTACGCTCCGACAGTTCTTTCTTACCTGTCTCAACTCCACAATTAGGGCAGATTTGGCTGGTTTTACGTGAGTCTACCTTTTGAAAATAGACATCGCGCTTAAAACAGATTTGTTGAAGGATATTAAAAAACTGACCAAATCCAGCATCCAAGCAATGTTTACCCAGCATTGAACGGGATAAGCCAACTAAATTTAAATCTTCCACAAACACCATCCCAGCACTGTCACAGATTTGATGAGACAACTTTCTGTGCCAATCTTGACGACAATTAGCAACGTACTCATGTAATTTAGCAACTTTTTTTGTGCTTTGTGCCAATTGTTCGAGCCTAACCGTTTTTTGGTAACACGCTTTTGCAGCAATTTCAGCTTGCGTTCGGCATCTCCAAAAAATCTCGGACGTTTGATTAAAAGACCATGAGAAGTTGCTATAAAATTTGTTAGACCGACATCTATTCCTACTGGTTCCCCATGTGGTAGAGGTTGGGGTACGGCTACATCCCACTGTACTGTTAACATTACGTACCACCCAGAGGCACGCTTAACTACACGTGCCTGTTTAATCACCCCTCCATCTGGCATT
>NZ_JAQMTM010000053.1:0-31044 GCF_028331085.1 Anabaena sp. CS-542/02 | reverse complement strand
GGGAGAGGGTATAGCTAAAGAGGAGTGGTATGATTATATTTATCTATCCACTGATGACATATGGGATGATAGCGATCGCTATGTGTCCAGTTTCTGGGCTGGTAATAGCCCCTTGGCAATAGATGGAAGTTACAGCTTAACAGGCAATATATTCATTCCCTATGATGTAGCAGCGGGGAATTATCATCTGTTAGTAGTGACAAATCCTGACGATTATTACTACTACAACCGACAATATGAAACAGATCAGACTAATAATACCCTTGCAGTTACCATCACCATCAACGAAGTTGATTTACCAGATTTAGTCATCACCACCGCCAGCGCACCAGCATCAGGTAACATAGGTAGTACCATAGAGGTATCCTGGACTGTCACTAATCAGGGAATAGTAACAGCACAAACAGATTGGTGGGACGCTATTTACATCTCAGATGATGAGGTATATGATTACTGGGATACTTATGTATCAGATGTATATATTTCTGAGCAAACACCCTTAGCAGCAGATGGTAGCTACACCATCAGCAGTAATATTACTTTACCCAATACAGCTACAGGCAACCGTTATCTGTTATTCCGCACTGATGCTTACTCTTGGAACGGTCAAGTCGAAACAGATGAAACTAATAATACCTTTGCAGTTCCCATTACCATCAACGAAGTTGATTTACCAGATTTAGTAGTCACAGAAGCAACAATTTCCACCAGTACCGCAGGTTGGGGTGAGTCTGTAGAAGTAAGTTGGACTGTAACTAATCAGGGAGAGGGTATAGCTAAAGAGGAGTGGTATGATTATATTTACCTATCCACTGATGACATATGGGATGATAGCGATCGCTATGTGTCCAGTTTCTGGGCTGGTAATAGCGCCTTGGCAATAGATGGAAGTTACAGCTTAACAGGCAATATATTCATTCCTTATGATGTAGCAGCGGGTAATTATCATCTGTTAGTAGTGACAAATCCTGACAATTACTACTACAACCGACAATATGAAACAGATGAGACTAATAATACCTTTACTGCCAACATCACCATTGGGGGAACATCCAATGATACCCCAACCTTAGTGAATCCCATTGACGACATCAGCACCCTAGAAGATGAAAGCTTTAACTTCACCTTCCCAGAAAGCACTTTCAACGATATAGATGTAATTAACCCCTTTAAAAATTTAGTAATCTTCGGTGATAGTCTCTCTGATACTGGTAAGTTATACACTGCTACAGGTAACCTGTTTCCTCCATCGCCAAATTACCAGGGGCGTTTTTCTAACGGTTTAATTTGGGTTGATTATTTGGCCGGTGAGTTAGAATTTGCCCCGGAAACTGTGAAAAACTTTGCCTTTGGCGGTGCTACAACCGGTGAATTTAACAGCAATCCTTTATTACCCTTTCCTATACCAGGATTACTCACCCAGGTTGAGCAATTTATTGATTTAACTGCTACTACGCCTATTGGCGCAGATGGATTGTATGTGATTTGGGCTGGTGCTAATGATTTTCTATCGATTCCAGCAGATGTTAACCAAGCTATCACTGATGCTGTAAATAATATCAGTAGTGCCATCGGCATCTTAGCACAGTCAGGTGCTGAAGAGATTTTGGTAGCTAATTTGCCAGACTTGGGATTTATTCCCGCTTTGAGAAATACTCCTAATGCTCCAGGGGCTACAGCTATTACTACAGGCTTTAATACTGCTTTAAGTGCGGCATTAAACAACTTAGCGCCCAGTTTGAATGTCAATTTATCTTTGATAGATAACTTTGCTTTACTGCAGGAAGATAACAGTGTCCTCCAGGAGTACGGTCTTACTAATTATACTACTCCTCTGAGTAATATCATCGAAACTCTATCTGCGGATGAATATTTCTTTTGGGATGACAGACATCCTACTACTAAAGCTCATCAATTTATTGCGGAAAACTTGAGAAATCAACTGCTGAATCAGCAGGTGATTCCAGATTTCATTACCTATTCAGCCAGATTAGAAAATGGTGCACCCTTACCCTCATGGTTAACCTTTAATCCGGTGACTCGCACCTTTAGCGGTACACCGGGTAATGAAGATGTCGGTACTTTTGATATTACCGTCACTGCTAGAGATACAGCGGGTGAAAGCGTCTCTGACAGCTTTATCCTCACAGTAAATGATGAATTAAGGGAGCGCCAACAAATTACATCATTAGACAATTTAACTGCTACCCCTGGCGGTGATGTATCTATTCCCCTGTTCTACAACACTTCCACAGGTGACAACACCGTAACGGGTATTAGTCTGCGGTTGCACTACAACTCTAATGAACTGAGCTTCCAAGATGTAGGAAACCTCTTGAGTAATAATCTATTTCTTCCCCTATCAGACGGAGATGATACTAGTGACTTTGACAACGACCCGAATACTGACAAGTTTATTCAATTTGGGTATGCTGACTTTTTTGGTAATTGGCCTAACCAAGCTCTACCGTTAAAGTTAGGAGATTTTAACTTTACCACCACTGATAACTTTACTGGAACTCAACTTAATCTTACTTCCGATAATTTAGCCCCTGGTTATAGCCTAGAAGCAGACCCGATTTTAGTCAGTAAGCAGGAATGGAATTTTGATATTGACGGGAATGGAGAAATCAAAGCCCTTTCCGATGGGATTATGATAGTACGCCATCTGTTTGGTGCTTTCCCCGGTGAAAAATTAACTGAAGGTGCGATCGCTCCTAACGCTACTCGCAACCTAGCAGAAATTCAAGCCTACTTACAACAAGGAGTAGATAACAAACACCTAGATATTGACGGGAATGGAGAAATTAAAGCCCTTTCCGATGGGATTATGATAGTACGCCATCTGTTTGGTGCTTTCCCTGATGAAAAATTAATTGAAGGTGCGATCGCCCCTGATGCTACCAGGGATTTAACCCAGATACAAGCACATTTAACTCAGTTCAGCACCGTAATATAGATATCTTCTGAAGGTTGAAGGTTGACTGTTGACTGTTGACTGTTGACCGTTACTCATATCCCCGACTTCTGACTATGATCTTGTCGGGTAGTGATAAATTTTCGTAGAAGTCGGGGATATTGCCCAGGAGAGTCAACGTCCGCGGTCAACGTCCACCGCATCGATCACCCATAGTCAACGCCCACCGCGGCCAGGGGTTAGAAACCCTTGTCTAATAGCTAAAGTCGGATAAATCCGACTGAGTGTTAATTATCACAGGAGAAATATGGTAAAAATCATTGCCTACAGTGTGATCGCCCCTACCACAAACGCGAGGGGTATGGTTGATGGTTGACGGTTGACGGTTGACGGGTAAAGCGATCTGCTGTCTTCTGTAGCGCTAGTGCGATCGCTCATAGTCAACTACTCATATCCCCGACTTCTGACTATAATCTTGTCAGGTAGTGATAAATTTTCGTAGAAGTCCGGGATATTGCCCAGCATAGGTCTAAACCTAGCTTGATCGCTACTTTTCTTAAAGAAATAGCTGCAACCTTTGCAACAAGTCAAGCTATATAATAATATTTAATGTGGCTAAAACCACGTACTCGCTCCACTGCGACTGAAGTCGCCACCGACTTATCCCCATGTCTAAAGCTAGGGGTTTGCGTCTCGTTTTATGGTCAAACAAATCAAACCTAATTACTCTAGTCTCTGGATTAACCACATTGCACAAGTACCCCAAAATGCTTGGGATGCTTTAGCAATACCCCTGAAAACCCCGTTTTTAGAATGGGATTGGCTGAATAATTTGGAAATCTCTCAGAGTGTGACGGCGAAAACCGGATGGTTACCCAATCACTTAACACTTTGGCGAGATGGGACTTTGATAGCAGCAGCGCCACTGTACCTGAAAGGACATAGTTATGGTGAATTTGTCTTTGACCAGCAATGGGCAGAATTAGCCCATCGCTTGGGAATACAATATTATCCCAAACTACTGGGAATGACACCATTTACCCCCGCTGAAGGTTATCGTTTTTTAATTGCTCCGGGGGAAGATGAAGACTACATTACAGCCATGATGGTACATGAGATAGATTCTTGGTGTACTAAGCATGGAATTTCTGGGTGTCATTTTCTCTATGTCGATCCTCAATGGCGCACTGTCCTAGAACGCCAAGGTTTTACCACTTGGTTACACCATAGCTACATTTGGGAAAACCTGGAGTTTAAAACTTTTGATGATTACTTAAAATTATTCAACGCTAATCAGCGCCGTAATATCAAGCGAGAGCGCAAAGCTGTGGAAAAGGTGGGTTTAGAATTTCAACCGGTGACTGGTGATGCAATTCCTCACTCTTTATTTCCTTTAATGTACCAGTTCTATGGTGATACTTGTGATAAGTTTGGCTGGTGGGGTAGTAAATACCTGACAAAGCAGTTTTTTGAACAGCTACACACTAACTATCGCCATCGAGTGGTGTTTTTCCCAGCTTATCATCAGCAAGATCAAGGGCAACCTATAGGTATGTCTTTTTGTTTGTATAAAGGCGATCGCCTATATGGACGCTACTGGGGGAGTTTTCAAGAAATAGACTGTTTACATTTTGATGCTTGCTATTATACACCAATTGAGTGGGCGATCGCCCATGGTATCCAAAGCTTCGATCCTGGTGCTGGGGGACGACATAAAAAACGCCGTGGTTTCCCAGCTACACCCAATTATAGTTTGCACCGCTTTTACAATCGGCGCTTAGAAAAAATTCTCCATCCCTATCTTAAGGAAGTAAATCAACTAGAACAGCAGGAGATAGAAGCCATCAATCAAGATTTACCATTTAGTCAAACTTCCCCAACTGTTAAAATCCCGGAAGAATTAACATAGCATCCCCAAAGGAATAAAAGCGATATTTCCCAGCTATAGCTTGTTGGTATATATTTAACAACCGCTCCCTACCAATCAACGCACTTACCAGCATCAACAAACTAGAACGCGGTAAGTGGAAATTGGTAATTAAACCATCTACTACCCGCCATTGGTAACCCGGATAGATAAATAAATCTGTTTGACCACAGAATGATTGTAAATCCCCAGACTGTGCTGCTCCTTCCAAGGCGCGGACTACTGTAGTCCCCACTGCAATAATTCGACCCCCTGCTGCTTTGGTGGCGCGGATTTGTTCTACTGTAGTGGGGGGAACCGAAATCCATTCTTGATGCATCTGGTGATTAGTTACGTCTTCTATTTCCACAGGGCGAAATGTCCCTACCCCCACGTGTAAGGTGATGAAAGCTTGATTAATGCCGCGATCGCGTAACTTATCTAGTAACTCTGGGGTAAAATGTAATCCTGCTGTAGGTGCGGCGATCGCTCCTGGTTGCTGGGCGTAAACCGTTTGATATTGTTCATCAGCAGCAGTGGATGAGGTAATATATGGCGGTAGAGGTATTTCACCGAATTGCTCTAAAACCTCTATCAAAGGTTTCCCATCGGGGACATCAAAATCTAATAAACGCCCTCCCGTAGCAGGGTCGGTTGCTAAAACAGTAGCAGTTAGGGTACTTGGATTTTGTAGAGAATCTTTAGATGTAAAAAAAATTCTAGATCCTATTTTGAAGCGTTTCCCGGGTTTAACTAAAGCTAACCAACAGTTATATTTTCGTTCTTCCAAAAGCAAAACCTCTACCATAGCACCAGTAGATTTACTGCCATACAGCCTAGCTGGAATTACTTTTGTGTCATTGACAATCAGCAAATCACCAGGGCGTAACAAATCTGGTAAATCTCGAAAAACATGATGTGCAGGTGCGGTTTCGGTAGAGGAATTTACCACTAATAAACGGGAGCTATCCCTGGGAAATACGGGATTTTGAGCAATTAGTTCCTCTGGTAATATATAATCATACCCACTCAATGAGTAGTCTAAACTCACATCTGGTGTTTCTGTGGTAGCAGTTACCGGTAAATTACTATGTCTTATCTGTTGCTCCATTGAATTCATCACTAACTCTGAGAACGCCGCACATTCAGGCAACACCATTCTTTCTTTTTTAACAGGTTATCAACAATCCAACCATTTTGTTCTAAGGCATCAGCCACAGTTTGAGATTGTTCTACTAAAATCCCGCTAAAAATTCCCCAACTACTGGGTTTAGTGATGTTGCTCATTTGTGGAAGCAACTGAATAATCACATCAGCCAAAATATTACAAACAATGCCATCTACTGGTTCTTGTAACCCTTCCATGACCATATCTACACTACCTTCTGCCGGTACTAAGGATTCTGGGCTAATCCGATTCATCTCACGATTGCTCACAGTTGATTGCACCGCTAAGGGGTCAGTATCCACTGCATAAACTTTTTTTGCCCCCAGTAGTAATGCTCCAATGGAAAGTATACCAGAACCACAGCCGATATCAGCAATTAACTGACCACTTTTACCCTGAAAATCCACCTTTTCTAGGGATTCCAAGCATAATTGAGTTGTAGCATGATTACCTGTACCAAATGCCACCCCAGGGTCTAGAAGAATTACTAGGCGGTCTGGTGCTGCGGGTATTGGTAGCCAGGCGGGATTAATCAAAAAGCGATCGCCTATTTTTTCCGGTTGCCAGTATTGTTTCCAACTAGTAGCCCAATCTTCCTCATTGATTAACTGACAACTGAGGGTAGGAATAGGCAAGCCCACACACAGAGCATCTTCATGTAATTGGCTAGAGATCAAGCTTAAATCTAAATCTGCTGTTGACAATTTTGGCAGGTAAGCCTTAACCAGACACAAATCACCTTTACCCTCGCTGGCTGTACCACGGCTGCCAAAATCTTCCAGTCGCCAAAAGATAGAATCTTCCAGAGCTGGATCACATAAAATCTGTAATTCCCACCAACTGTTTGTCATATTTACTTCTGATTTTCAGAAATGAGGCAGGCCTCATTTCTACAAGTTTATAAAGTTACTGTGTATGCGTCCCGAATTCCCGGTACTTTGACAATTTCATCCAAAATGCCATCCGGCAATGGATCATCGATACTCAGAGCCATGACAGCATCACCACGGACAATTTTACGGCCTACCTGCATACTAGCAATATTGACATTAAAACTGCCCAGGAGGGAACCAAGTTTACCGATAATTCCCGGCATATCACGGTGTAAAGTAAACAGCATATATTTACTGGGGGGTACATTAATGGGGAAACCATCAACGTCGGTTAAGTGAATTTCTTTGTCCCCTAATAAAGCGCCTGTTACCGAATGAGTCCCCAAAGTACCTGTAGCTTCCAGGTGCAAAGATCCAGCGTAGTCACGAGCTGAAGCGTCCCGGGTTTCAATCACCCGAATTCCCCGCTCTTTGGCTTCTATACTCGCGTTGACGTAATTTACCCGTTCCCGCAGGGCTTGGTAAAGTAGTCCTTTCAAGGAGGCGACAACTAAAGGCTGACTCTTATTAGTTGCAAGGTCGCCTTGCAGTCGGACATTGAGTAACTCCACTCTTCCACCAGCTAGCTGTCCCACCAGTTTACCCAGGGTTTCTGCTAGCTGCATATAAGGCTTGAGTTCTTCTAGGACATCGGGACCCAATCCGGGGATATTCACTGCTGAACGCGCTGGTAGTCCTAAGAGAACGTCGCGAATTTGTTCGGCCACATCAATAGCTACATTTACTTGTGCTTCCGTTGTGGAGGCTCCTAAATGGGGGGTAAGGATGACTTCTTTACCGAGCGATCGCAAATCAGACTCAGCCAGTGGTTCTGACTCAAACACATCCAACGCAGCACCGGCAATTTGACCTTCTTTAATTGCCGCAGCTAAAGCAGCTTCATCAATGATACCACCACGAGCGCAATTAATTATTCTGGCTGTGGGTTTCATTTTTGCTAGACTTTGAGCATTAATTAAGTGGGTGGTTTCTGGTGTTTTGGGGATGTGTAGCGTGATATAGTCAGCTTGTTGCATCAGTAAATCCATATCCACTAACTGACAGCCAAGTTGTTCGGCTCGTTCTCTGGAGATAAAAGGATCGTAAGCTAAGAGTTTCATTCCCATAGCTTTAGCTACTGCTGCAACATGGGAACCGATTTTACCCAACCCGACAACACCGAGAGTTTTTTTATAAACTTCCGCCCCTACGAAAGTTTTACGATCCCACTCACCGCTTTTCACAGAAGCGTTAGCATCGGGGATGTGACGAGATAAAGATAACATCATCGCTAGGGCGTGTTCCGCAGCGGCGATGGTGTTACCTTCTGGAGAATTGACAACGACAATTCCGCGCCTGGTCGCTGTGGGAACATCGACATTATCCACCCCCACACCAGCACGACCGATGATTTTTAACTGCGTACCAGCTTCAATAATTTCTTGTGTAACCCGCGTACCAGAGCGGATCATCAGCGCATCATATTCACCAATAATTTCGATCAGTTCTGCTGGTTTGAGACCTGTTTTGACATCTACCGTAGCAACTTGGGTGAGAATGTCAATTCCAGCTTGGTCAATAGGATCGGAGACGAGAACCTTAGACATGATTACTTGATTTTTTGGCAATTTACAGGTTATGCAGCACAAGACTTTTTAGTTTAGTCTTTATCTGTGGCAATTGAGCAGCAGTTTAAAATTTAGCATTTTCATAAAACCTCGTCCTCGTAGCGTGGCGGAGGTTCCATGCACTAATAGTGACTTGTGCCACCCGAACGGTAATATAAACCATGATCATAGCTACAAAGCTAATATTTTTATCAATAATGTTGTACAGTTTTTTCTAGTAGTTTGACATTGGCATAGACTGTATCCATATAGGGTGTAGGGGTGTGAGTGAGTTGTCCCAGTTCAATCACCGCTCCCAGAATACCCTCAACTTCTGTAGGTCGCCCTGCTTGAATATCTTGCAGCATAGAGGTTTTATGAGCGCCTACCTTTTCCGCCCCATTGATCCGCTCTTCTAAACTGATACTCAATTCAATACCTAGTTTTTCAGCTATGGTTTGGGCTTCCATCATCATCTGCCTTGCCAGTGCGCGAGTCAATGGGTATTGGGCAATCTGCTCTAGGGTGGCGCGAGTTAAGGCGCTGATGGGGTTAAAAGCCAAGTTCCCCCATAATTTCACCCAGATTTCTGTCCTAATATTAGACCTGACTGGGGCTTTTAAACCAGCGCGTTTACAAATACCCGCTAGTTTTTGCACACGTTCTGTTTTGCTGTGGTCGATTTCTCCCAGGCTGAGGCGATCGCCTTCAATGTGATGAATTACTCCCGGTGATTGTAATTCTACCGCTGGATAAACTACACAACCAATTACCCGCTCTACATCAATATTGCCGGCAATGATCCCTTCTGGATCAACGGCGTGTATTTTTTGCCCTTCATATTCACCACCATGCTTATAGAAGTACCACCAAGGTATACCATTTTGGGCAGTGACTACCATGGTATCAGGATTGTAGAGGGATGATAGTTGAGGAGCGATCGCCGGTAAACTCTGCGCTTTCACTGCCAGAATGACCACATCTTGAGATCCTACCTCATTTATATCACTCGTAGCTACACAAGGATTGACTCTATAACTAGACCCATCGGCCATAATTACCTCTAGTCCCTGATTTTGAATTGCTTCTAGATGCTTTCCCCGAGCAATTAAGGTGACATCTTCCCCTGCTAGGGCTAGTTTAGCCCCTAAGTACCCACCAATAGCACCCACACCGACAATACAAATTTTCATAGGTCAGTCCCCAATTTCAGCAGTTTAGCCATATTCAACCGTTGCAGTTTCCCTGTTGCGCCACGGGGTAATGCTTCCAGGATGTGAATTTGTTTAGGAACCTTGAAATCTGCTAAAACTTGGGAACAATAGGATTTTAATTCCTGCTCACTGGTCTGACTTTTGAGCACCACCGCAGCATGAATCTCCTCACCCAGGGACTTGTGAGGGACCGCAAAAGCTAAAGCCTCAGCTACAGCAGGATGACGCAGTAATAAATCATCTATTTCCAAAGGCGAAATTTTTTCACCACCTCTGTTGATCAGTTCCTTGATTCTACCGGTCAGGTAAAGGTAGCCATCTAGGTCTAGTTTACCCTGATCCCCTGTACGGAACCAACCCTTAACAAAAGCACTGGCGTTGGCTTGGGGATTATTCTCGTAACCGTCGATAACATTGGCTCCCTTTACCACTACTTCACCCAGACTACCTTGGGGAAGGAGGTGACCATTGTCATCCATAATCCCGATTTCCACACCCAAGGGCGCATAACCCACACTTCCTGGTTTGCGGATTTTCGGCGGTAAAGGGTTGGAAGTCATCATGTGGGCTGCTTCTGTCATGCTGTAGGATTCTACCACTGGCGTATTGAGAACTGCTTCCATTTGTTCGATAATTACCGGCGGTAGAGGAGCGCTGCTAGCACGAATAAAGCGGAATCTATGAGATTTCACAATATCTTGATTGCGACTGGCTCGCGCTAAAATCATTTGATGGATGGTAGGCGCAGCAGAGTACCAAGTGGGTTTGTATTTATCCACGAATTGCCAAAATTCTAAGGCATTAAACCCTGTGGGACAGATCAATGTCCCCCCTGATGCTAAGGTGGACAGTAGACAACCCACTAATCCATGAATATGAAATAGTGGCATCAGGCATAAATTGGTGTCCTTAGCGGTGAGATTGTAGACAGTGATAATATTCTGGGCAGAAGCTATCAGATGACGGTGGCGAATGGGAACTCGTTTAGGACGGCTAGTAGTTCCACTGGTATGTAAAATAATCGCTACATCATCATCTGTAGGTAACTCAAAGCTATTAGGTTCTATTTGTGCCTGCTTAACTTCCCCATTTAATGCCAGGCTCAATGTACCATCGCTGTTAGTTATCACATTAATTAGGAGCATATCAGGATGAGCCGCCACAATCGCGGACTCTGGTGTCCCTGGTAAGCTGATCAGGGCTTGGGCTTGCAGGTCTTGGTAGTAAAAGGCAAATTCTTCCCTTTTATATTTGGGATTCAGGGGTGCTGCTGTTCCGCACAAGGTAGCAGCAAGGAAAATACAGGACATCTCAGAACCATTAGCCATAGCAATGGCGATGCGGCTTCCTTTACCTAAGCCAAAACTGTGCATCTGTGCAACTAGACTTAATACATTTGACTTCAGTTGCTCATATGTCAAAGTTAGTTGGGCTGGTGTTAATAAGGCTGGATGCTCGTCTTTTCCAGTTATAATATCTAATATATGCATACTATACTATCGCATCAGGGTCAACACCTAGCTCACGTAACTTTGCTGCTAGTATTTCAGCCCGTTGGCGTTCTTGTTCAGCCCGTTGGCGTTCTTGTTCAGCCCGTTGGCGTTCTTGTTCGGCTTGTTCACTACTCCATAACAACAAATTACCTTCTTTATCCCACCAGCGCAGCCAATTCATATTTTGGCATAGTCTCTCACCTGGCCAAACTCCCAGGAATAATTCTAATTGCTCAATCCAGTAACGACCATTGTCATCTGCCGTCATTAAGCTATATTTTTCGTTTTCTAAACACCTGACTTCTAGAATCACTTCGTAGGGGTCATAGGTGATATAAGTGGGAACTTTAAGAATATGCTCGTAAAAATATAGTTTACCGTAAGGTGGCGTTGAACGGATTGATAGTTCTCCATTTTCTGTGTCTGATAAAAATTCCATGACTACAGCCACAGGATCACCTTCTAAATGGGGGGTATAACTACGACGAATCACCCCAGAGGCTACGGGTTGGACTTGGGGAACGTACAACCAGTCAGGCGCTTTGACAACTATTTTTTTGTTGACTGTCGCTACTAGACCGAAGTTAGAAGCAATTAACATCTGGGGTTGGATGCGTTGTGTGGCTCCTAGTGCATCGGTCAGTGCCGAAGCCAGCGCCGGTTGTTGAATATTTTCCACTGGATCATCGGGTAGAATGAATTCGGCGGGAAGAGCTTCCCAAGTAATATTTAATTCTTTTTGTGTTTTTTGAGTAGGGGGAATTTGTACCAACATTTAACTACTCCTAATATTTCAGTATATCGGGTTAGGGAAACTGGCGATCGCGCACTTCCGATGCGTAATCTTTCACAGCTTTGGTTATTGTCTCTCGCAAATTTGTGTAAACTTTTGCAAAGGGTGGGTGCTTTTCTCCCAAACCTAGGACATCGGAGGTGACTAACACCTGTCCATCACAATCAACTCCCGCACCGATGCCAATAGTGGGAATGTTTAATTTTTGTGTAATCTCTCTAGCTAAATCTGCGGGTATATGCTCTAAAACTATGGAGAATACACCGGCTTGTTCTAGAGCCATGGCCTGGTGGAAAATTCTCTCCCTAGCGTCCTGAGTTTTCCCCTGTTGTCTTAGTCCCAGTTGATGTACTGATTGGGGTGTCAAACCGACATGACCCATGACTGGGATCCCCGCTTGTACCAGTCGAGCAATGGTTTCTACCATGGCGGGATAACCACCTTCTAACTTAACTGCTTGGGCTCCTGTTTCCTTCAAAATTAATCCGGCTGAGTGCATCGCCTGTGAGATGCTTTCTTGGTAAGTTAAAAATGGTAAATCAACCACCACTAAAGCCTGTTTGACACCACGACGCACAGCTTTAGCATGGTGCAGCATTTCCTCTAGGGTAATTGGTAGTGTTGTTTCGTAACCTAAAATCACCGCCAGTGAGTCCCCCACTAAGATTAAGTCTACCCCTGCTGCATCTAGAAGTTGGGCGATCGCATAATTCCAAGCTGTCAAGGCGACAATTGACCGCCCTTGTTGTTTCCATTGAATTAATTGCCCAGTAGTAATTGCCATTTTTGCGGTTATGCCTCCTCTCGTCTCCATTTCCTCCCACTTGGGTACATTTAAATTGGACTTTTGTAAATCAGTCTTAACAAAATGTTTAAAACTTTATGTAATAACAAATTTAAATAAATCAGTTAAAAACTTTGAAAGAATAACTTATCAAATTCTTGATATATTGTAAGACAACATACAAATGACGTGGTGTGCAATTTCTTTTTCTTTCGCTTATCACTCTGCTGAGTTTATGTCAAGCAAATTCTCCCGTGATCTATTCCCCCATTATGAGGGGATATATCAGGAGTCTATCCGGTGAGATATCAACCCAGTCAGCTAAAAACGCCGTTATGTGGGGTAATAGTCCTGTGACCATCCTCAGACAGCGGTGTAAAGACAAAAATTTAGCGGGGTAAGAGCAAAGAGTTAAAAGAGAATTTTTATTTACGGGATGAGGAAACAGCATGACGGGCTTGATGCACCCCAGCTTCTTGGGGAGAACATTTGTAAATAAATGTTTCGTTGCCAGAAAACCTACCCGCCAAAACCAACCTCTAACAAAAAATTTTTCCTGATTTTTCCCCCAATCAATAAGGGTAAAAAGCGGGAGTGAGAAAAAGTTGCACAGAACGTGATTTGATTAAGTAATTAATAGAGTGACTTCTTGGAAGGGGAATTTATGTCTTACGCTCAAACGAAGACCCAGAGCAAATCAGGATATCAAGCCGGGGTTAAAGATTACAGACTAACTTATTACACCCCAGATTACACACCTAAAGATACAGACCTTCTAGCCGCCTTCCGGATGACTCCCCAGCCTGGAGTTCCCCCCGAAGAAGCGGGTGCTGCTGTGGCGGCTGAGTCTTCCACCGGTACTTGGACAACTGTATGGACAGACTTGCTCACAGACCTAGATCGCTACAAAGGTCGTTGCTACGACATTGAAGCCGTTCCTGGTGAAGATAACCAGTACATCGCCTATGTTGCTTATCCTCTAGACCTATTCGAGGAAGGTTCCGTTACCAATATGTTGACCTCTATTGTAGGTAACGTATTTGGTTTTAAAGCTTTGCGGGCGCTACGTCTAGAAGACTTACGGATTCCCGTTGCTTACCTGAAAACCTTCCAAGGACCTCCTCACGGTATCCAAGTAGAACGTGACAAATTAAACAAATATGGTCGTCCTTTGTTGGGTTGTACCATTAAGCCCAAATTAGGTTTGTCTGCTAAGAACTACGGACGCGCTGTATATGAGTGCTTGCGCGGTGGTTTGGACTTCACCAAAGACGATGAAAACATCAACTCTGCACCATTCCAAAGATGGCGCGATCGCTTCTTGTTTGTAGCAGAAGCCATCCACAAAGCACAAGCAGAAACCGGCGAAATCAAAGGTCACTACCTGAACGTTACCGCCCCCACCTGTGAACAAATGTTGCAACGGGCTGAGTTCGCTAAAGAACTGAAGATGCCCATCATCATGCACGACTACCTCACCGCAGGTTTCACAGCTAACACCACCTTGGCTCATTGGTGTCGTGATAATGGCATTTTGCTGCACATTCACCGCGCTATGCACGCCGTTATCGACCGTCAAAAGAACCACGGTATCCACTTCCGTGTATTGGCCAAAACCCTACGGATGTCTGGTGGTGACCACATCCACACCGGTACAGTAGTTGGTAAGTTGGAAGGCGAACGTGGTATTACCATGGGCTTCGTTGACCTGTTACGTGAAAACTACGTTGAGCAAGACAAGTCTCGCGGTATCTACTTCACCCAAGACTGGGCTTCTATGCCTGGTGTAATGGCAGTTGCTTCTGGTGGTATCCACGTATGGCACATGCCCGCACTGGTAGAAATATTCGGCGATGACTCCGTACTCCAGTTTGGTGGTGGTACACTGGGTCACCCCTGGGGTAACGCACCTGGTGCAACCGCTAACCGCGTAGCTCTAGAAGCTTGTATCCAAGCTCGTAACGAAGGCCGCAACCTCGCTCGTGAAGGTAACGATATCATCCGCGAAGCTGCTAAGTGGAGCCCTGAGTTGGCTGTTGCTTGCGAACTGTGGAAAGAAATCAAGTTCGAGTTCGAGGCCATGGATACTGTCTGATCCTCAAGTAACCGGTAAAAAGTTAAAGAGTACAAGAAAATAATCATTCTTTCTTTTAACCTTTGACTTTTGACTTTTTACTTTTTATGGGCTGGGGTCAAGCATGAATCTAAAGCAAATTGCCAAAGACACAGCCAAAACTCTCCAAAGTTACCTGACTTATCAGGCGCTGCGGACTGTATTGGCACAGCTAGGCGAAACGAATCCTCCCTTAGCGTATTGGTTGCAAAACTTTTCATCTGGGAAAATTCAAGACGGAGAGGCATATCTTGAGCAACTGCTCCAAGAAAAGCCGGATTTGGCACTGCGGCTCATGACGGTCAGAGAACACATAGCCGCAGAAATAGCCGAATTTTTGCCAGAAATGGTTTGTACTGGCATTCAACAAGCCAATATGGAGCAACGTCGCCAGCATCTAGAACGCATAACACAAATAGATACATCTAACCCCAGTCCGCACCCAGAACAGCAGACAAGTTCAGATCCCCACAGTGAAGAGTGAACAGTGGTTCACTAATAACTGAAAAACTACTATCAATCCCAAACCATTATCAAAAGCTATGCAAACTTTACCAAAAGAGCGTCGTTACGAAACCCTTTCCTACTTACCACCTCTTACTGATGCTCAAATTGCCAAGCAAGTTCAGTACATTTTGAGTCAAGGTTACATTCCTGCTGTTGAGTTCAACGAAACTTCTGAACCCACAGAATTGTACTGGACAATGTGGAAGTTACCTTTATTCAACGCCACATCTACTCACGATGTACTTAGCGAAGTTCAATCTTGCCGTTCTCAGTATGGCAACTGCTATATTCGTGTTGTAGGTTTTGACAACATCAAGCAGTGTCAAGTTCTCAGCTTTATTGTTCACAAGCCCAGCAGATACTAAAATCTGAGAAGTTGAATTAATTTTTTCCCTTAAAGAGAGGTATAATTATCTACCTCTCTTATTTATTCAGGCACAGATGCGGTAAATTTTAGCTCAAGGCCATATCATCAACTTTCAAGACTTAGATGAGCGCCGCTACCACTACTGGAAAGGATGATTCAACGACTCAATCAGAGGAATGAACTATAGCTATTTTTTCCCGAAACAGTCAGCTGCTTTGGTCGTTCTCCTCATAACCCTAAAATCATGCGAGCTACATTTAGGTAAATTAAAACTCCCAAGACATCCACAGCTGTAGTAATAAAAGGTGCTGACATTAAAGCCGGATCTAGTCCCATCCCCCGGAATAAAAATGGCAATGCGGAACCAGAAACTGAGGCTAAAACGCAGATGGAAAATAGACTAATACCCACAGCCAGGGCTACTGAGATATTACCTTGTAATAAGTATGCCCACACTATGACTACAGTACCTAACATACCTCCCAGGAGTATGCCGGCGATCGCCTCCCGTCTAATTATATTTAAAGCTTCGTGAGAGCGGACATCCTCTGTATTCAACCCCCTAATCACCACAGTGGAAGACTGAGCGCCTACGTTCCCCCCCGTATCAATTAATAAGGGGATAAATGCAGTTAAAGCTACTACTTTTTGTAAAACATCCTCTTGGTCTCTAATTACCGCCGCCGTTGCACTATTAGTAATCAACAGAATAAATAACCATACTACCCGCTTACGGGCAACAGTAAATAAGTTAGTTTGAAAATAATTATCACCACCAGCTTCTAGACCACCCAACTTATAGATATCTTCTGTAGTTTCTTGTTCTAAAATATCCAGGACATCATCCACCGTGACAATACCGACGAGGCGCTGTTCAGCATCTACCACAGGAATGGCCACAAAATCATAGTGCTGAATTGTCCGCGCCACCTCTTCCTGGTCAGTATTTGTATTGACAAATACCACATCACGGGTCATCATGCTGCCAATAGTTTCCTCTGGTTGAGCCAAAATCAGATCCCGCAGGGAGAGAATCCCCGTCAACCGACGAGCATCATCAGTGACATAAATATAGTAAATAGTTTCCCTGACATCAGCCTGAGAACGAATCTGTGCTAACGCCTGAGTAATGGTGATATTTTCCTTGAGTGAGAGATACTCAGGAGTCATAATGCGCCCAGCGGTATTAGGCGCATAACCTAAAAGTAAAGCAGTTGCATCCCGTTCATCTGGGCTGAGTTGCTGTAATAGCCGTCGGACAACCTTGGCCGGGAGCTCATCAAACAGACGCGCCCGGTCATCAGGCGACATATTACCGACGATTTCCTGGACATCGTGACGCTTAAAGTCTTCTAGTAGTGTTTGTTGTACAGTAGGATCGAGGTATTCAAACACCTCTATGGACTCTTCCTTAGAAAGTAACCGAAAGGCGATCGCCTGGGTAGCCTCTGGTAAACCTTCAATAGATGCGGCAATATCTGCTACCTGAACGGGAACCAACAAAGCTTTAGCACCCTGAAAATTTTTCTGTTCAAGTAGGATTTGCAGCTGCTCGCGCACTAGGTCTTGTAAATCTTGTCTGGATCTGCTTTGCATTTGTGAACTAATAATAAAGGCTGTGTTCTCTCAAGCTCATTTACTTTTACTGTGACCAACTGTGACATTAGACTTTTTCCCTACTTTACAATAAGGTTTTGCGAGTTACTTATGTTACGAGTTTTTCTTCACTTATCCAGAGCAACTTTATATTTTAGTTGCTTGCAGTCTGACTGCATAGGCAGTTTCTAGGCCGCAAATAATGAAGATTTGGAGGTTGACAATTACTCCCAGATTTGTTAAGATATAATCGATAAGGAAGAACCATCGTAAATTAATAGTTCCCACTGTGGGATCACATCTAAAATCCGCTACTGGGCAAAAGTAAAATATCGATCATTTCACCGACTACCAAACCGCACAAAGCTAAGAGGCTTAAAATCCAAAATGAGTCGGTTTTGTTAAAGCCTTTCCAACGCATTTCTAAATCAGCTAAAAACGTAGTGGCTATGGGTATGAGAAACAGACTGAAGAATACCGACCAAGTTTCTACCAAAGCAACTGATAGACTTAAAAATAAAACCACAACCAAGATTCTAGAGCCGAGTGCCACTAAGTGATCCAACCAAACAGTAGTTTTTCTGACAATGGCTAAGGTGACGGCGACAACAAAAGCCCCCGTCAACCAAATAATGTGATGAGCAGCAAGATACCACCCTAAAAGGGCATAAGCTAACCAGAGTAATATCAGGGGTATGACTGGTATTCTGTGAAAAAATCCCACATGCATGATTTTATTTCCCTACCTAGTCAGAATCAAAGATTGACAACTCAATAAAACCGTTCACCTGTTGCTCAATGCTACACTTTGATATCAAGTACCTGGCTGACTCACCTTTTGGGACTAAATATCACCGTATATGGGAATTGCAGCACCACGGATATCCTGAGCAGCTTCTGAAGCCAGAAAGCAGATTAATTGAGCTAGAGATTCGGGTTTTACCCACTTGTGAGCATTTTCTGGTCCCATAGATTCGCGATTTTTAGGTGTGTCAATTACACTGGGAAGAATCACATTAGCAGTAATATTTGTACCCTTAGTTTCATCTGCGATCGCCTTTGTTAAGGCTACCACACCGGCTTTAGCCGCAGAATAGGCCGCTAATTGCGCCGCAGGTTCTACAGCAGCCCTAGAAGCTACCGTGACAATTCTACCATAGCCATGTTCCCACATACTTTTTAGGCTATACTTGCAAGTCAAGAAAGTTGTATTCAGATTTAAATCAAATTCCCGCTTCCAACTGTAAAAACTGTATTCATGAGTTTTCCCCATAGAAAACCCCCCCACCAGATGAATTAATACATCCACCCGTCCCATACGATTGATCAGATGATCTACTGAGGCTTCTTCCTCCAGATTAGCAGGGATAAAGTGAACTCTGGCGAAATCAGCAGGTGAAAGGATTCCTTTGAGACGTTCAACTTCTTTGGGGAGACGATAAGGAATAGTTACATTTGCACCCCGGGACACAACAGCTGGGGTGACTCCTAAACCTAGTCCACCAGTACCACCGGTGAGTAAAACTTGCTTACCTTTCATGAATTTTCGATGCACTCGGTGAAAGTTCAATTTTAGAATAACGCGATGTCAGCAATCTGGTGAAAATTACTGACTTTCCCACAAACAGAACACCAAACCCGAAGATGGCTCAAAGATAATCAGATTTCGGACAAATTCTTAGTTTGGGGTTATGGAGCAGGAAGTATTGCTAAAATCCAAATAAATTACCGTCAATATTTATCACCTGATTCCTATGAAAGAAACTGTCCTAGAGGTTCGCAATCTAAAAGTGGAATTTTCCAGTGATGGTAGCAGTGTCAAAGCAGTAGATAATATATCCTTTGAAATTAATCGCGGCGAGACTCTAGGTATAGTCGGTGAATCGGGTAGTGGTAAATCGGTAACATCATTGGCTGTCATGGGTTTATTGCCAACTACCGGTAAAATTAGCGGTGGTGAAGTTTGGTTTCGCCCCCAGTCCCGTAGTCAACCGATTAATTTGGTAGAATTACCTCCTGAAGAAATGCAGCTACACCGGGGTGGTGATATCGCCATGATTTTTCAAGAACCCATGAGTTCCCTCAATCCGGTTTATAATATTGGGTTTCAGATGGCAGAAGCAATTATGCAACATGAGAATGTTTCTCTAGTTGAAGCCAAACGAATTGCGATCGCTCTTTTGCAAGAAGTCAAACTTCTGCCTCATGATGAGATTATACAACAGCAGTGTCTGCAAAGCACAGGTCAACCAGACGGGCTAACCTTGGCTAGGTTAGTCAAGCAGCACAAAGAAGCTATCCTAGAGCGTTACCCCCACGAACTTTCTGGAGGTCAGCTACAACGGGTAATGATTGCCATGGCTATTTCTTGCAATCCTGTGGTATTAATTGCTGATGAACCCACTACAGCTTTAGATGTGACGGTGCAAGCTACGATTATTGAGTTGTTGGGAGAATTGCAGCAAACCCGTGATATGTCTATCATTTTCATTACCCACGATTTGGGACTAATTTCGGAAATTGCTGACAAAGTAGCAGTAATGTACCAAGGCCAAATTGTCGAATATGGTGTAGCAGCAGAAATTTTTAGCCATCCCCAACATCCATATACTAAAGGTCTGGTAGCTTGTCGCCCTAAACTTAACCACCGTCCTCACAAACTACTAACTGTTTCCGACTATATGAGCGTGGAAGAAACTCCCACAGGAACAGCAGTAATTCGCGCCAAAGAACCCCTGCATCCCCCAGAGTTCACCCTTGAGGAAATGTCTCAAAGGCGGAACAACTTTAATCATAAGTCACCTTTATTGCAAGTCCGCAACCTCCAGGTAGGTTTCCCCGTGCGGGGAGTATTTGGTGGTACAAAACGCTACCATATGGCAGTTAACAATGTTTCTTTTGATGTTAAGCCTGGGGAAACACTGGGATTGGTGGGAGAATCTGGTTGTGGTAAAACTACTCTGGGTAGAAGTTTGCTGCGATTAATTCAACCAATGGGTGGTGAAATTATCTTTGAGGGTCAAGATATTACTCACCTGAAGGGTGAAGCATTGCAGAAACTGCGCCGAGAAATGCAAATTGTCTTCCAAAATCCCTTTAGCTCCCTAGACCCCCGGATGAAAGTTGGGGATGCGGTGATGGAACCGTTGTTAATTCACTCTGTGGGGAAGACCAAGCGACAGCGCCGAGAACGTGTAGTTGAACTTTTAGAACGGGTAGGTTTAAGTGCAGATGCAATACACCGCTATCCTCATCAGTTTTCTGGTGGTCAACGCCAACGGGTTTGTATTGCGCGTTCTTTGGCTTTAAATCCTAAGTTTATTATCTGTGATGAGTCGGTTTCTTCCTTGGATGTTTCTGTACAAGCCCAAGTGTTGAATTTACTCAAAGAATTGCAGGATGAATTTCAACTTACCTATATTTTCATCTCTCATGATTTAAGTGTCGTCAAATTTATGAGCGATCGCATTTTAGTCATGAATTGTGGTCAAATTGTAGAACAGGGAACAGCCGAAAGTATTTACATGGACCCCCAGGAAGAATATACACAAAAATTAATTGCTTCCATTCCTACCGGTAGTCCTGAACGGGTACGCGCTCGCCAAGCACACAAACTATGAATCCTCAAAAAAGTCAAAAAGCTACCGGTTTAGGTGCAGCTTTAGCCTTCATCGAAGCTGTAGGAAATAAACTCCCCGACCCACTGACGATATTTTTCCTATTATCCTTAATGGTAATTCTCGCCAGTACCATCGCCGCTGCTTTTAACCTTTCTGTTGTCCACCCTGGAAACGGTGACACCATCGTCGCAGTTTCCTTACTTACCCCGGAGGGTATCCGCCGCATTTTTACCTCCGCCGTGAACAACTTCAGGGAGTTTCCTCCCCTGGGTACTGTCCTGGTGGCTATGTTGGGGGTGGGAGTTGCTGAGTATACTGGGTTTCTCTCAGCAGTAATACGCAAAATAGTATTAATTGCCCCTAGTAAATTTATCTGCCCTGCCGTAGTATTTACTGGTATTATGGGCAACGTTGCTGCTGATGCTGGTTATGTAGTACTTGTACCTCTGGGAGCCATTGTATTTTTAGCATTTCGCAGGCATCCCTTGGCTGGTTTAGCAGCGGCTTTTGCGGGTGTAGCTGGTGGGTTTAGTGCCAATTTACTCATTAGTTCCCTAGACCCGTTACTGGCTGGATTAACCCAAAGTGCCGTAGAATTAATTAACCCTAATTATCAAGTTAATGCTACTGCCAATTATTACTTTATGGCAGTTTCCACTTTCTTAATAACTCTAATTGGCTGGTTTGTTACCGAAAAAATTGTAGAGCCCAGATTGGGTAATTACACAGGGGAAGCACATTACCAAATGGAACAACTCAGCCTAGGGGAAAATAAAGGTTTACGCTGGGCTACTTATGCTTTACTAGGATTTATCGCCTTCGTTTTGGTTATGGTGCTACCACCACAAGGAATTTTACGACATCCAGAAACCTTGACAATTATTCCTTCACCTTTTCTAGATAGCATCGTGTTTATTATTGCCTTGGCTTTTCTCATTCCTGGGATTGTTTATGGTAGGATTGCCGGAACTATTGAAAATGACAAAGATATTGCTAAAGCCTTGAGTAATTCCATGAGTGCCATGGGATATTATATCGTTTTAGCATTCATCGCCGCCCAATTTATTGCCTATTTTAGTTGGAGTAATTTAGGGGCGATTATGTCGATCAATGGGGCGGAATTTCTCAAGTCTACAGGGATTACAGGGGCACCATTACTGATATTATTTATCATAATCAGTATGCTGCTGAATTTATTTGTGGGTTCAGCCTCCGCTAAGTGGGCAATTATGGCTCCTATATTTGTACCCATGTTTATGTTAATGGGTTACTCCCCAGAGTTAACGCAAGCTGCATACCGTATTGGTGATTCTACTACTAATATTGTCACCCCTTTGATGCCTTATTTTCCTTTGGTGGTGGCTTTTGGCCAGAAATACGATCAAAACCTAGGTATGGGGACGCTCATAGCTATGATGTTACCCTATGCGATCGCCTTCTTGCTGG
The DNA here is from genome assembly GCF_028331085.1 of Anabaena sp. CS-542/02. Taxonomy (NCBI): domain Bacteria; kingdom Bacillati; phylum Cyanobacteriota; class Cyanophyceae; order Nostocales; family Nostocaceae; genus Anabaena; species Anabaena sp. CS-542/02. The sequence goes on along the minus strand of NZ_JAQMTM010000053.1, from coordinate 8,641 downwards.
GTTGGTCTATTCTATTAATTATCTGGTTTGTTTTGGGTTTACCCCTGGGTCCTGGGGCTTTGATAAGAATTTAATTTACACCTTGGCGACGTTAATATCAAGCAGTCAGTGCCAATTTTGCAGCATCAGGCTTTACCTTTGGGTGTAAAATTAATCGCTGCACCCTATAACGAACCCTTCATTTTAGAAGTGACGGCTGTGTTAAAATACCGGGGGTTATTTCTCGCAATCAGGTAGAGTAGAATCACAGCAATGGGTCTTAGCCTCCGGGACTGGATCATAACCACCTGGATGAAAAGGATGACAACGTAAAATCCGCCGCGTAGCCATCCACCCACCGCGCCATACCCCAAATCGCTCAATAGCTTCAATAGCATACATTGAACAAGTTGGTTGAAAGCGACAAGTAGGGGGAAATAATGGCGAAATAAACATTCTGTAACCTTTAATTAACCAAATGAATAATAATTTCATCACTATCCCCTAGATCCGATAAATTAATAATAAATCTGAAAACTTATATCTTGTAGTTTCTTTGTTATCTTCTGTTATAAACTTAACCTCTGTTCCACCTTTGTGGCTGCAAATTACCGTAGTTACAGTTTGGGTGTCACTGATCCTCCTGATTTCATGGGTGGTGCATCGCTTTGGTAAGGGTGAACCAGAAATAGTTAGGAAAATAGTTCACATTGGCACAGGTAATGTAATTTTACTAGCCTGGTGGCTAAATGTTCCCGCCAGTTTAGGGATTACAGCTTCCATTGTCGCCAGCACCATCACCTTATTATCATACAGATATCCCATTCTGCCTGGTATTAATAGCGTCGGTCGGCAAAGTTTGGGAACCTTCTTTTATGCTGTCAGTATGGGCATTTTAGTCGCCTGGTTCTGGCATATACAACAGCCCCAATACGCAGCCATCGGGATCATGGTCATGGCCTGGGGTGATGGGTTAGCAGCATTGATTGGGCAACGCTTTGGTCAACATAAGTATAAAGTTTTAGGATCCCAAAAAAGTTGGGAAGGCTCCTTGACCATGGCTACAGTGAGTTTTTTTATCAGTAGTTTAATTTTATTGAGTATTGAAGGTAACCTTTGGCAAACTTGGGTAATATCCCTGGCGATCGCTCTAGTTGCTACTAGCTTAGAAGCAATTTCATTTTTAGGCATTGATAATTTAACAGTTCCTTTAGGAAGTGCCACCCTAGCACTTATATTAACTAACACTCTGTTACACCATTCCCCATAATCAACAGATAATTCATCCCTACCTTGCTTCGCTGAAGGTAGGGACTTTCGTGTTAGGGTTAAAAACCCATTTTTTCGATAAATAGCCGCAAAAACCGAGAATATTAACCATTTATGTCCTAGGTGTGTGGCTTTACCTCGAAAAAATCGGACATTATATCTACTTTAAGGAGTAAATAGATAACATTGATTTCTATCTCCAGATTTATGAATTCGTGACAAACAGTGCTTATAGTTGAGTTCTTAGGTGCTCACACACCTATGCACATAACTGAGGCTAACAATCATGTCACATGGAATATTCGCATCAGAATTATTTGTCACTTTATCTGATGAGCAACAGCAGCTTTTAACTGGCGGTGCGGACTTTGAACTAGCCGGGAGCAACTTCTCACGAAGACGTACTAACTTACAAGGAACAAGTAAGGCCGGTCCAGATGGTAGTAATGCCAACTCTACAGGTGATGTTACGGCTATTAATACTGCGGCTCAAGACTTGTTGGGATTGGGTGCCCAAGAAGTACCTTCAGTTGACGCTTTGGGTTCTGCACCAGTGCTAAATGGTGTAAATGATAACAATGCTTAATAAGTAACCCATAAATCCGATTTGTGAGAGCGTTGCACCCACCTCAGTCGAAAATCATGTGTGGGGTTTAACAAACAGTCTCTAATAACTGAAATATTACAGAGATCACCCTGGTGAATTTCCCCAGGAAATGTGGTAGCGATGAATCAAGAAAACACCGGGGTTTCTTGTGAGCAGGGGTGGAAAGTAGGCTATTATTCCATAATTTTCTTGATTTTGGCTAAATGGCTGTTAGTTAAAATCTAGAATTTTTGGCAAAAATCAAAAATATGTAACCGAGGCTAACAATCATGACAGAGCAGATTTTATCAGAGTTGTGTGTTGCTTTATCCCATGAGCAGCAAGAACTTATAGCTGGCGGTGTTGACTTTGACCTAGCTGGGAGCAATTTCGCTAACAGACTGGCAAATTTACAAGGAGCAGTCAGATCTGGTCCGGATGGTAGCAGTGCAAACTCCACAGGTGAGTTGACAGCTACTAACACCGCAGCACAAGATTTATTGGGATTGGGTGCTGCACAAGTTCCTGACGTTGATGCTTTGGGTGCTGCACCAATTCTCAACGGCGCAGGGAATAACTCCAATAACGAATAACATCCCATCAGCTATGGTCTGTCCAGTTGAAATTCATCAGTGATCATTTGACCAGTACTTGAGATATTTGCAATTACCATCTTGAATGATTTAGGACTTACGCAACTATCAAAGACTATCAAAGAAAATTTTCTGTTTGTCGTCATTGCTATTCCTGATCATACAGGACTTTAGTCCTCTCTAGCCAGGCTATGATGTTAGTTGCGTAAGTCCTGTAATTGATGATTGCACAGGTAACTGTGTTTATGAATGTTTGCACCATTTTTTTATACATGAGAATCCCAGCCAAGGTAAAGTATAGTGAATTCGTTTCCCCAACCAGAAAACCAGTGGAATCGGTTTAATGAACCGACTCCAGAAGAACTCAGTTTAGTGCAACCTGAAGAGTTTCTTCCCCGCATCAGTCAATGGACAAATATCGGGGCCGGAGTTTTACTAAGTATATTTCTGGCGGCCACTGGTCTCACATCTATTTTTAATTACAATCTCACAGTCAAAGTTCCAGCCACTATTCGACCAGAAGGAAAACTAGGAATTGTGGAATCCGCCGTCATCGGAACAGTGCAAAAAATAGATGTGCAAGAAAATCAAATAGTCAATCAAGGAGAAGCCATAGCTTACATTGATGATTCTCGCCTGCAAAATCAAAAAAGCCAACTAGAAAACAGCATTGAGCAGAGTCAATTACAACTGCGCCAAATCGATGCTCAAATCCGTGAAATTACTACTCAGATCACAGCCCAAACAACCTTAGTTAACCGGGCTATCATCGCAGCACAAGCCGAACTCAGTGCGACTCAACGCAACTATGAAGATCAACAAATTAGAACTATAGCCGAGCTGACAGAGGCCGAAGCTACCTGGAATTTAGCGGAAATACAACGCGATCGCCTACTACAAAATAACCTATTAACAGCAACTGTACAAGAGGCCGAAATAGCTTTAAATTTAGCCAAATTGCAACGCGATCGCTTACAATCAATAGTAGAATCCGGAGCCGTTACTCGCAGTTTATATGAAGAAAAAGAACAGGCTGTCAAGTCAGCCCAGGCTAAGTTAGAACAAGCAAAAGCTAACGCCAAAGACCTAATAGAAGAAAAAGAACAAGCCTTAAAAATTGCCGAAATCAAACTCAAAAAAGCTCAAACTAATCTCAATCCCAGTAATGCTGCACTCACCGTCGCCTATGAACGGATTCAACAAGAAAAAGCCAGTGGAAAAGCGACCTTAGCCGCTTTGAACAGAGAGCGAGAAACCCTCATGCAACAGCGTCTAGAACTACAAAAACAAATGATTCGGACGCGCAAAGAACTACAACAACTACAAACTGACCTGAATCAAACTGTAATTCGAGCGCCAATTACAGGGACATTGCTACAGTTAAATCTGCGTAATCCTGGGCAGGTAGTACAACCCGGGCAAGTTATTGCTCAAATTGCTCCCCCCAATGGTCCGATGATCATTAAAGCTTTTATTCAGCCTCAAGATATCGACAAAGTACAACCCGGGCAAAAAGTGCAGATGCAGGTTTCTGCTTGCCCCTATCCAGATTATGGTACTCTTCACGGAACGGTGAGAACCGTCGCACCAGATACCCTACCAGTGGGAAATCACAGCCCCCAGCCCACTGTTCAAAATCCTAGCCAGATGGTTGCTTATCAAGCCACTATAGAAGCCCAAACTACATCTGTGGGTAGAGGCGATCGTCAGTGTCATCTCAAACCCGGTATGGAAGGTAGGGCTGATATTATTTCCCGTCAGGAAACAGTGCTTAATTTCATTCTCCGCAAAGCCAGATTAATCACTGATTTTTAGGAAAGTTTGGTGGTCTGAAATTCTCTGACGTAATTACAAAGAGTTAACCGCCGATAAATAAATCTTTAGTTACATTTCCAGCGTTAGCAAGTTTGAGATTAAGGATAAAAGTTCAATAAACAAAACTTAATTATGTTTGGTTTAATCAAACTGCAAAAAAACTATCAGTGCGTTTCACAGTTGAGCGAAGAAGACTGTGGAGCAGCCTGTCTGGCTTCTATTTGCAAACATTATGGACGGTTTTTGAGTATTAATCGCAGTCGAGAATCAGTAGGAACTGGACAACTAGGCACTACTTTGTTAGGTCTTAAACGCGGATCTGAGAATTTGGGTTTTAATGCTAGAGCAGTTAAAGCCTCCCCAGAAATTCTTGACAGAATCAAAGAAGTGCAGTTACCAGCGATTATCCATTGGCATGGTTATCACTGGGTAGTGTTATATAAGCAAGAGGGCAAAAAGTATGTGATTGCTGATCCATCTGTAGGGATTCGTTATGTTACCCGAGACGAGTTAACAGCCGCTTGGAATGGGGTGATGCTCTTACTAGAACCAGATCCAGACCGCTTTTTTGAGCAGCCCCAAGAGCAACCAATAGGCGGCTTAGGACGCTTTATTAAGCGGATATTGCCTTATCGTGGTTTGCTCACTCAGGTTTTAATGCTCAACATTGTCCTGGGTGTACTCGCTTTGGGTTCTCCGGTACTCATCCAAATCCTTACAGATGATGTTTTAGTCCGCGGAGATGTCCAGCTACTCACCGTTGTTGTGGCTGCAGTTGTAGTTATGACCTTATTCAGTAGTACCTTACAATTATTGCAATCGACAATGATTGCTCACTTTGGTCAAAGGCTACAATTGGGGCTAGTTTTAGAATTTGGGCGCAAAATACTCCAGTTACCTTTGAATTACTACGAAGCCCGCCGTAGTGGTGAAATCACCAGCCGATTAAGAGATATTAATGACATTAACCAGTTAGTATCACAGATAGTGGTTCTTTTACCTAGTAAATTTTTCATTGCAGTGATTTCTTTCTGCTTAATGCTGTTTTATAGTTGGCGGCTCACACTAGCAGTTATCCTCATCAGTGGTTTAATGACTTTATCTACCTTGCCTTTTTTACCTATCCTCCAACAAAAGACTCGCAGTCTTTTAGTCTTGGGGGCGGAAAATCAAGGGGTTTTAGTAGAAACATTTAAGGGCGCACAGGTAGTTAAAACTACAAATGCTGCTCCCCAATTTTGGGAAGAATTTCAAAGTCGTTTTGGTCGTCTGGCTAATCTGACTTTTAGTACTGTGCAATTGGGAATTATCAATACTACTATTTCTAGACTCTTTTCTAGTATTGGTGGTGTGGCTTTACTGGGGTTGGGAAGTCTTTTAGTGATTCAGGGCGAATTAAGTATTGGGCAAATGCTCGCTTTTAATGCGCTACAGGTGAATGTTCTGGGTTTAATTAATTCTTTAGTGGGCTTAGTGGATGAATATTTTCGCTCTCAAACAGCAGTTTCTCGGCTTTTAGAAGTGATTGATGCTACACATGAGGATGCGGGAAGCAGTCAAAAGCCTGTGGCCCAAATTTCTGGCGGTGCAGATATTCATTGTTCTCATGTGACATTTCACCACCCCGGTAGAGTGGACTTATTAGAAGATTTCTCTCTCAAGCTACCCGGTGGACAAGCGATCGCTTTAATTGGTAAATCTGGCTGTGGTAAGAGTACCTTGGCAAAACTGTTAGCAGGTTTATATCAGCCAAATTCCGGTAATATCCGCATTGGCTCTTTTAACCTCGATGACCTCGCTCTTGATTGTCTACGACAACAAATAGTTTATGTACCCCAAGAACCTCATTTCTGGAGTCGCTCGATTTTAGAGAATTTCCGTTTAGGAACGCCCTACATTTCCTTTGAGGAAATTGTCAAAGCTTGCGAAATTGCCGATGCTGATAGCTTTATCAGTCAACTTCCCAATAAGTATCAAACTGTCTTAGGTGAATTTGGCGCTAATCTATCTGGTGGACAAAGACAAAGATTAGCGATCGCAAGGGGAATTCTGACTAATCCACCTGTCCTCATTTTAGATGAAGCCACCGCTGGACTAGACCCAGTAAGTGAAACTAGCGTTTTAGATGCTATCTTAGCACACCGCCAAGGCAAAACTACAATTTTAATTACCCATCGCCCCAGTGTGATCAAGCGAGCCGATTGGATTGTGATGTTAGAAAAAGGTGAAGTGCAGTTACAAGGTACTCTAGAAACTTTTCTTTCACACAAAGGAGAGCATCAAAAGTTTTTATTGTGATGAAAATTAACCGTAGTATGAGCAACTATAATCATGTCTGAAAATCATATATATTTTTGGCAGTATCTCTCTGAAGAACAGCAAGAAAGCCTAGCTGGTGGTCAAGGGGAAAACATACTAGCAACTAGTAATTTTTTATTTCAAAAAACTGACATTCAAACTCAGGCAGACAATAACTTAAATTTGGGAGAAGATGAATCTGGAACCCAAAGTACAAAGTACAATTTCTCACAGATTACTATGGCATCATCTATAACCTTTAAATTACCAAGTGTTCCTTCTACTGGGAATAGCTTAAACAATCTGATCGCTCAAATTATTAGAGGATTTATCTCTTAAATAATTAGTTAAAAAATAAAATATTAATATATACTTATTGCTCTGGGTTGCCTATTTTTGCAAATGGCTAAATTTAGCTGGTAACTTTTGGCAATTATATAGTGAATACATCCTCAATTTTTCTTATTCTGAGGATATTTTTGTCGAAGTAACTATACTAATAAATCAACCATATTATTATCATAAATAAAGATAAATTCAGAAAATTTACATGAGTCTATAGAGATAAAAATTAATGATATTTTTATAACTTAAGGGACATTTAAATAAATCGATTATGCCCAATAATAAAAACATAGGTAATTACAGACCTAAACCCATTAATTGAGGTACAAAATTATGTCTAACAAAATCACCCAACCAAACCTGTTTGAAGATTTATCTGTAGAGCAACAAGAGCTTTTAGCTGGTGGACAATCTGAAGAACAAATGAACCAATTTGACACTCAATTTCCCGAAGAAGATAGCTTTGATGAACGACCCAGGAAACGTGTTCGCCGTATTCCGATCCGCTTAACTGGTATTCTTGAAGTCGTTAAATAAAGACTACATTATTACCATGATTTCTACTTCGAAAATAGTCTTGTATTACAGATATTTGACGGTACAATAGCAAACCTGATCTGTAATTTGGTAGCACCTATCATGGGTGCTACCTACCTAAAATATATCTGCGAGATTGAGGAAATAAATTATGTCGGAAAAAATAACTCAACCTGATTTATTGATGGATTTATCCCCAGATTCACAGGAAGTTATATCTGGGGGTCAACAACTACAACTGGGTGGACCCACTAGACCTGATATTACCGTCGTTGGGACTCTCATTGATTCTCGTGGTCAACGTATCCCCGTTCGCATTTTTGGCTTTGTTGCTGGACCACCAGCAGGTGGTGGTGGTGGTTCTTTTGACGGTTTCTTCCAGTAAGACTCAAAAGAGGATGTTTGGGAAACATTAAATCACCTGGAATAATACCATTTTGGATTTGGGATTTTAAACTATGGATGAGTAATCCCTTGATATACCTGGGGGCGTAAGTCTATCTGTCACTATTACCTTTAAAGTTGTTATAAGTTTCCTCTTCTCTAAAATAGAAGAGGAATATTCACAACCTTTTTTCTCATAGAAAAAAGGTTGGTAAGTGTATCTATTTTTCATATCAAGAAATGCAAATATTCCTTATATATGTGTTTGTAAATTGATATTTTGGCGCAGATAATAAAGTAAAATTAAGTCGGTAGAAATTAACCAATAGATATATTATTTGAGATTATTTTTTATAACTTGCGGATAATTTCATCACTATAAAATTGGTTTACAAATAAAAAGCAAGGTACTACACTCTCATATTTCTTGTTACGGAAGTGTGTACCACGTACAAACGAATTTGAGGGAAAATTATGTCAGTTAAAGACCTCCCATCTAAGTTGATGGATTTATCCGCAGAAGAACAACAGGATGTTTCTGGCGGCTTCGGCTTCGTCGGAGGATTAGGCTACAGACCCTGGGGTTACGGTCCTGTCCGTGGCTTCGGAGGCTTCGGAAGACGGGGTTACGGTCCTGTCCGTGGCTTCGGAGGCTTCGGAGGCTGGGGCTTCGGTCTTGGCCGTCGCTTTTTCTAAGTTGGCAAAGTCCACCAACTGGGTCATTTGCTAGTTTCAACTGTGCATGAGGAGGTAAGCAAAGACTCATACCACTTATGTGAAAAGGCTACCTCCACAAGTTTGAGGAAACGAAGACCGCGCGGTCTTGGTTTTTTAT
>NZ_JAQMTM010000052.1:0-7641 GCF_028331085.1 Anabaena sp. CS-542/02 | reverse complement strand
GTTTCTTTACGGGAACCGCCAAACTGGATAATTTTGGCTACTTCTGCTTGGTACTGGCTAATCAAAAGTCTGGACATGGGAAACTAGGGGATATACAAGGGCAGAAATTTAAATATAGAGGATAGCTGTTAGTAATTTAGCCGACAGTTTATTAAAATTTATACAAGTGTAAATAACTTTAAGTTAGAATAACTGTAAGTTTGTCATCTATCTTAGGGTAGAGATCAAACTCCTATCTGATCTATCATCTATTCGTTTATATCCACTATCTGTTGTTAAACGCAAAGGGCGCAAAGTTTGGCGCAAAGGTACGCAAAGGTTTATTGGCGGTCTAGACTATGATCACATACATGATTTTCTAGTCAGATTTATCTGACTTTAGCTATTAGACGGGGGTTTCTAACCCCCGGATCTCTATGTAGCATTAAATGTAAATTTTACACCGTTCTGGTTAAGGTTTATTTGTTTTGGGTCTGTGCGGTGATGATGTGGTGATTTTAAATGAGCCGGATTTTCAACCACGGAAGCGGTGATAGGAACTTTTAGACGGGGACGATCGCCTATAACAGCAGCGCGCACCTTTTTCAGGTTAATGAAGTATACACAAATTTCCTATTACGGTGTTCCGGTGTTCGGTGTGTTCCCTCAAACTAAAAAACTTTGTACCTCACGAGCATGGGAAATGCTATAAGAATTAGGGATAAGGATAAAGTAAGTTACCAGTCTCTCCTCTTAATACTATAATTTCTGTGTTCAAATTTTCTTTTACTACCTCTTCTGTTGCTTTGATACTATAACCAAATATCATTTTTATATTCTGGTCACAATATCGGCTAGGGTAAACTTTTGTTTGTATTATATCAAAACCAAATTTTTCAATATACTTAAAAATCAATTGCTCTAAACACCAAATTCTACCCTCAAGATTTTGAATAATCTCAGTAAAACCAGACTTTATTAAAGCCCTTAAACAGCATTTATCGTGGGTTAATAAATAATTATTGGTATAACCCTGTTGACTCAGGTAGAAAATATAACTGATTAAAATTGCTTCTCCTTGATCAATTGTATCTGTTTTATCATTGCTTCTTCTACAAGAATCCATCAGTCTCAAATAAATATCTCTATCAATATTAGGATTATGCTCTGAAAGAGTTGCACAATTTTCAACGATTTCTAATGCTTTTTTAATATCAAATTCTGTATAATTATTGTTGGCTTTATTCCCTCTTCTACGTTTAATTTGCCTGTTTACATCAAATTTATATTTGAAACTATCAAGTATTTGTATTTGACTTGCATTAATCTTAAATGTCATCAGGGTTTCATTAAATAAATCGCAGGTAGCCAGTTTAAGAATAATATCATTATCTAAACAGTAAAATGACCCTGACATTAAACTCCTAAGACTTTTTCTAAATACTCATAGCTTTCATCATTAAACTTGTCCCAGTCTAATCTCTCAGCTAAATATTCATTAACAAGTTGACCATTAGCTAAGGAGTCTAATTTCTTTAAAGCTTTCTGAACAAAACCCCAGTTTTTCTTTGTGTGCCAACCATAATTAAGTACAATTGAGTCCACATCAACATGAGGATTTTCTTGACAGATTAATTGAGCGTACTTAATTAACTGGTTATGGTGAAAAATACGCTGATCTTCTAAACAATTATCACAATCACCTAATAATAACTGAGTAGCAAATTTATTTGCTTGACATTCATCATCATCATTTTGATTACAATCATACTTTATTTCTTCATCAACTAAAATACCTTCTTTTAGATGTCCTAATGCTAAGTGACCTAATTCATGGGCTAAGTCAAAAGCTAATCTAGCAGAGTATTTATGTTGGGAACTGAGAATGATTACAGGACTATTAAACCTCCATTGAATTAATGCAGCAAACTTCTTGATCTTGGGAGGGAAATTGTTAAAATAAACAACAACTATGCCCTTACTCCAACAATATTCGAGTAAGGATTTTAAATTAACAGTGGTATGATTTGTTAAAATTTCTGCTCTAATTTTCTTAACATCAGTGGGTAAAGATGTAAAATTGGCTTCCGTACCGTAGGCAGTTAACTCAGCTACCCGACTAGCTAAAGCTTGAGCTAGATAAGGGTGATCCTGATTTCTGCTGTTATGCTGCTTAAACTTAGTAGGAGGGGAGGAATTAAACCTAATGTTTTCTTCTACCAACAAGGATTCTAAGTTAAGGTTAAGGTGATCAGCGATATAACCAGCCCCTTCTAACACAGCCATGGGTTTATCGTTGAGTTCATCATTCCACCAACTTGGTAAACCATTATTTTTTACATAGTGTTGGTTTAACCCAATTTTGGATAGTTTAGCGTAGAGGGACGACATAGTAAGTGTTACTGTCATTGTTTTGTCCTCCTGATGCTAAAAGTTAAGCCTTTGTCTTAATTTCAATCTTTGATGGATATTCTCCATTTATTATACATCCTTTTCAACACCCTTTTACATAACTTCAACAAAGCCTTATGGCTAACCACGGGGAATGGGAGTATATAGAATGGCGATCGCCTTTAACTGCAGCGCTTACGCTATCGCCCTAGAGTTAAAATTTAAAAAAAACTAAAGTCCCTGCTAAACCTGTGAAAAAACGAGTTACCCTTACTTTTCCTAAACGGGCTATTCAAATGCCAGTTACTTACTTACTGGCTAAAGAATTTAACGTTGCTGCCAATATTATCCGCGCCCAAGTGGCTCCTAACCAAATTGGCAAACTTGTGGTAGAATTGTCTGGAGATATTGACCGCTTAAATGAAGCTATTGAGTGGATGCGATCGCGCCATATCAATGTTTCTCACAACCTAGGTGAAATTGTCATTGATGAGGATGTCTGTGTACATTGTGGTTTGTGTACTGGGGTTTGCCCTACGGAAGCCCTCAGCCTACAACCGGAAACATATAAGTTGACATTCACGCGATCGCGCTGTATTGTTTGTGAACAGTGTATCCCTACCTGTCCAGTACAGGCGATTTCCACTAATCTGTAATTAATCCAACTTACGTCCCCCTAAAAATACCGTAGAAAGTTGTGATGCGCGGATTTCTTGACGCACAGCCATGAGAATTTTACCAAGATGGTTTTGACCGGTTTTTTGTACCCCACAACCCCAGAAATAATCGTTGGGGGAATTTTCCACTAGGGTTTGATTACCTGTGTTCAAAAGAATTTCTTTAATGTCGCCATGAGTCAGAAACTTTTGCAGTACAGCTTGTCCCATAACTTGAGTTTTAACCATCTCCCAGTCTGGACGCAGTTGGCGAGTAGGACAGCGGCCTAAAGCCGCTGCTGCTTCCGGGGTTTCGGCTGCATGAATCACAGGTATAATAACTGCATCTACACTGCCAACAAATTTTTGTGCTTGATAATAATGCTCTACAGTGGGCCAGTAAGTACCATGAATTGTGATCCCGTGGGGAGAAAAATTAGAAAAACAGCCATAAGGTTGCCACACCTTGTAAAAGTATATGGTCATTTGAAAATTTATCTTTCTATATCTACATCTATAATGCCTGTAGATGCTAACAAGAGGTCCTAGAATTTGATCATCACTAGGGAGACCCAACCCAAGATTAGTCAACAAATTTGGGTCGGTCATTCCGGTTGGACTCTAACTTTAACTGCAAACCTGGCCAATCTTGCTGTTCAATCAGGTTAGTCAACTCATCTAGCCTTTGGCGATACTGATGTAGTGAACTCAGTAATGCTTGGCGGTTATATTGTGCCATCATTACTCCTAATTCCGGATTACCGCCACCCACACGACTGGTATCGCGAAAACCTGAACTAGCAAGGTTTTGGGCTAGTTGCAACACTTGGGAGTCTGTTTCGCCCATACAAGTAGCAATTAAGGACGCACTCACCATGACAGGTAAATGGGAAATTAAACTCACCGCTGTGTCATGTTGCTCCGGTGGGCAATAATAAAGATTAGCTCCCAGCGATCGCACAATTTCTGCTACAACTGAAATTGCTGTTTTGGGTGTGGTAGCATCTGGTGTCAACACATAGGGTCTACCCATAAATAAATGCCGTTGAGCCGCATCTATACCACTATCTGTTGTTCCGGCCATGGGATGACCACCAATAAAATTTTCCCATATAGGGGCGATGTTCTGGACTATGGGGGCTTTAACTGAACCAACATCAGTGATCACAGTAGTGGCAGGTAAATAATTAATTAGCTGCTGGAATTGCGGTATAATCATACCTATGGGTGTACAAATAAATACTACATCTGCGGCGGCTAATAAACTCATGTCTACAGATGCTTGATCAACAATACCAAGAGCGATCGCACGTTCACAGGTAGACTCCTGACGAGTCACCCCTAAAACATCATAACCAAGCGATCGCAAATCATAACCCAAAGAACCACCGATGAGTCCCAGTCCTAGAATCCCAATTTTCATCTTCTTAGATTTTAACTATAGGGTTAGTGTAACTATTCAAGCCAGAAACACTATATGTATTTTGTGCATACATCAACAATACTTGTGTCACACTTATTAGTGTACTATTCAAAATTATGGAGCAAGTAAATGCGTGCCTTTAATAGAATGATGGGTCGAACTCGCTATGTAGTTTGTCGCTTGTTTTTACATCTAGCCGGATCTGAGGTTGCACCGATTTTAGGAGTATTAAATAGTACAGCTAGGGATGCCATAGAGGCTGAAGGTGACCTGCAAGAACTGGGAGAAGGATTAGTGGAAATTTGCGAAACCCTCTTGCGATATGATCAAGCTTGGCTGTCTGCTGCCAATGAAGGCGACGTATTTTGGGATGAAGGTGAAGCGGGAGATTACGTCAACGAATTATTTAGTGATTCTGCCCAACGCTACGGCGCAGAGTTTGATACCAGTTCGACTTCAGGTTCAGATCAATCTTTTTCCATACCTGTAACCCGGAATGTGATTGTGATGTTGACTGTAGCCTATGAAGGAGAAGTTCCCAATTTAGAAGCAGACTTGTCCAACATCCCCGCATTAAAAGATGGTTTAAAAGCTTTAATCAATCTGCACTATCAAGAAAAACTGCGCGCCATTCAAGTACATTTTTCCCCAGCACAGTTAGGAGATCAACTGACTAATGATCAGCTGTTGCAATATTACCCAGAATTAATTCCTTTGTAACTGGTTGGGTAGTCTCTACATTCCCACCCCCATAAAACCTTGTTAAGCTGAAAAATAGAACATAGTAAAACGCTCATGAGCATATTACGAAAATTTACAGTGATTTTTTTAGCACTGACTTTGTGCTTAACAACCGTAGCCTGTGGTAATTCTAACCAAACCACCCCTGAAACGAGAAGTGTTAGCCCCACGTCTACAGCTAGCAAGCTCAATGATGGTGAGTATCAGGTGCAACAAGCTAGTTTTGACGATGGCACTGGGGAGTATACACTGTTTTTACTCAACAGTAGACCCCCAACCTTTAAAACTGAAAATTTGCAAATGGCAAGGCTGACCGATGAACAAATCCAGGAGGGAAAAAAGACTTCTTTGAAGGTGGAAAACGGAGAACCCGCCTTGTATATGACCGAAGACTTTAAAATTGAGTACGTCCACAACGTCACTGAAACACAAACCAATCCCCAAACAGGACAACAGGAAACAGTGGTAGTGCGACGAGAAAGCAACTTCTGGGCACCTTTTGCCGGCGCTGTAGCTGGTAACATCGCTGGTCAGGTGATCGGTAATATGTTATTTAGACCCCAATACTATGTACCCCCTGCTTATCAATCAGGAGGGGTGCTAACTGGTTACGGTGGTTATGGTAGTACCTATAATCAAGCAGTGAATAACTATCGGACTCGCTACAATGCGCCACCTGCAGTGGAGCGCAACCGCACGACTTTCCGCACCACGGGAACAATTAGAAGATCATCCCCTGGTAGTTCAACTGTACGCACTACACCACCGACGAATACCACCAATCGCCCCTCTGGTTCGGGTTTTGGTAGCAGTAATCTCAGACCTTCTAATAGATCCGGTACCACTAGACGCAATACTGGTACTGGTTTTGGTTCTGGTGGACGTTCTACACGTAGTCCCAGTCGCTCTTTTGGTTCTTCTGGTAGAAGAAGGTAAAGCCGGCGGCACGCTACGCCTTAGCGTGCCGCAAACACTCCTAGTTAGCTGTAGCAACCACCGGTTGGGGCCAACGTCTCACAGCCTGACCAATCACTGCTAATTCCTGCATTAAGGAATCAAAACGTTCTGGTGTCAGAGATTGGGGTCCATCAGATAAAGCTTTGGCTGGGTTGGGGTGGACTTCAATCATCAGGGAATCGGTTCCAGCGGCGATCGCAGCCATAGCCATTGCTGGCACAAAATCCGACCAGCCAGTACCATGACTCGGGTCAATCATAATCGGTAAGTGAGTCAGCTTCCGCAATACCGGCACCACTGATAAATCTAAAGTATTGCGAGTGTGTTGGCGGTCAAAAGTCCGAATTCCCCGCTCACATAGAATTACATTGGAGTTTCCCGCCGCTAAAATATACTCAGCTGCCATCAACCAATCTTCAATAGTAGCAGCCATGCCTCGCTTTAATAGAACTGGTTTTGGTTGCGCCCCCACCTTTTTGAGCAGGGAGAAATTTTGCATATTCCTAGCTCCCACCTGGATCACATCAGCCACCTCGGCGATCATATCCAGTTCCGCAGCATCCATTACCTCAGTAATAATACCTAAACCACTTACTTCCCGTGCCTGAACCAGCAGTTCTAAAGCACTCTCACCATGACCTTGGAAGGCATAGGGTGAAGTGCGAGGTTTATAGGCTCCACCACGTAAAAACTTTGCTCCTGCTGCTTTCACCCGCTGGGCCGTTTCCACAATCATTTCTTGATTTTCTACCGAGCAAGGGCCAGCAACAACAACTAGGGGATGGTCTTCTCCAAATACAACATCACCATTGGGAGTATTAACCACTACCTCAGAGGCTTGTCCATGTCGAAACTGGCGGCTCGCCCTTTTGTATGGTAACTCCACCCGCAATACCTGCTCAATCCATGGGCTGAGTTCCTGAATCTGTAACGGGTCTAAACTGGCTGTTTCACCTACCAGACCAATTACCACCTTGTGTTGACCGATGATTTTTTCTGGTATAAGTCCCCAGGTAGTAAGTTCCTGGCTAATGCGGTTGATTTCCATTTCTGGGGAACCGCTTTTCATGACTATAATCATATGAAATTACCTGATTATTTGAATCAAACCGATACTTTTTTGCTAACATTCACTAACAAATACACTCTTTAAGAGAGGGCGTATCAACCAATGCACGGAGGAAAATCCCTCGCGCACCATTTATGTCCCGGCTCATTACCAGCCCGTCAGATGGAGACTTAACGAATTATGCACCACCAAGGTTGGGGATGATTTCACCAGTCCAACTGACTGTTTTTGATGTGTACGCTTCGTTCACATCCATCACCACTTTATTAGTCTCAAAAGCCTTGTGCTTGAGAAACTGCTTAAATCGGTAGTGAGAGAGTGTTAACATTTGACGCACTGACTTTGACTTAATCCGTCGTTTCGCCTTCTGAGACATTTGGGATGTTTCAAAGGTTGGCAGTAAAATAATGTCAAAGTTATCAACC
>NZ_JAQMTM010000051.1:0-11572 GCF_028331085.1 Anabaena sp. CS-542/02 | reverse complement strand
GGACAATGGTCTTTTAAGGGGCTATTTTTCTTACTAAAAATACAGACTTTGTACTGTTTTTCTCCCTTGTCACCTTGTCCACCTTGTCCACCAAGTCTTGTCCTTGTCAGGGGAGGGGACTGGATTTTATTGTTTTTTGTGTGTTCGGTGTGTTCCCCAATCCTTCCCAATTCTTCGGTGTTCCCTAAGATAAAAATCACCTGTTGAAAACTTATCAAACATCCTCTTAGTATTAAAGAAATATTTTATGGATACAAAAAACCAATTACATAGAAGACTTAAATTATTAATAATTAGTTTTCTAGTTGCTACCCTAATTATTTCTGCGCAATATTTCCCAGTTAAACAAGTTTTAAATGATGTTATCTCACAGGTGCAAAGTCTTGGTATTTTAGCACCCATAGCTTATATGATAATTTACAACTTAGCAACTATATTATTTATACCAGGTTCTGTCTTAACTATCAAAGGTGGTTGCTTATTTGGTCTGTTTTGGGGGTCTGTATATGTCTTAATTGCAGCAGTGATCGGAGCAATTGTAGCCTTTATGATCGGGCGCTATTTATGCCGTGATTGGGTGGCTCGACAGATTGATAAATATCCTAAATTTACAGGCATTAACTTAGCAGTCGCTAAAGAGGGATGGAAAATTGTCTTACTCACGCGGTTATCTCCCATCTTCCCATTCAACTTGTTAAATTACGCCTTTGGAGTTACACAAGTTTCTCTAAAAGACTATATCTTAGGTTCCCTGGGCATAATTCCCGGTACAGTTATGTACGTTTATATAGGTTCCTTAGCAGGTGATTTAGCCATGGTCAATACTCCCAATCAGCCCAGTCATCCACAAGCGCAAATCTGGCAATGGGTCATGCAAATAATTGGGTTACTTGCCACTATTGCCATAACAGTATATATCACAAAAGTTGCCCAAAAAACTCTCAGGAAAAGTGTAGGAATGGCGGAAATTAGCCATGAGCAGATTAATAATTGACCGACTTACTCACCACAGAGTACCTGAGTTAAATTTACGCCAATAAGACTCATTATTCCCCTACACTAAAAGTAGTAAACCTGTTGCAACTGCATGAGGAAAGTAGATTTTGAGTGAAACAAATAATTTCAACTTCACCACTCCAAATGTCAGCCGTAGCGAATTGCAAGACCTGGTGCGAAATGAGCTACGAATGTTCCTAGAATTGGGGGACTTACAAGCAGCAAAATCTATTCTCAGACCCGTGCAACCTGCGGATATTGCTGAGGCCATTGAAGGGTTACCAGAAGCAATGCAAGCTTTGGTTTTTCGCTTGCTTCCTAAAACTGAGGCTATCGAGGTGTATGAATATCTCGACTATAGTGTTCAAGAACATTTAATTGAGGAACTCAAAAGCCAGGATGTCCGTGACATTGTAGATAAAATGTCCCCGGATGACCGCGCCAGATTATTTGACGAGTTACCAGCCAAAGTTGTCAACCGCTTGCTAGAACAACTCAGCCCAGCAGAACGTCAAGCTACAGCCCAACTCTTAGGTTATGAGGCGGGTACAGCTGGGCGGATCATGACCCCGGAGTTAATTTATATAAAAGAACGTCTGACGGTATCTCAAGCCATAGAACGCATTCGCCGTCTGGCTCATCTGAGTGAAACGATTTACTACCTTTACGTTACCGATAGCGTCAGGTGTTTGACGGGTATTGTTTCTTTACGAGAGTTGGTAGTATCTCAGCCAGAGCAAACCATTGGCGAAATTATGACTCGTGAAGTTGTGTTTGTTTACACTGATACAGACCAAGAAGAAGTAGCTAGATTAATTCAAAGATATGATTTTTTAGCTCTACCTGTGGTGGATAAAGAACAGCGTCTAGTAGGTATTGTCACGGTTGATGATGTGATTGATATTCTGGAACAGGAGACTACTGAAGATATCTACACCCTGGGCGGTGGTGTGCAGTCCGATGGTGACAACTATTTTCAAATGAGTTTGCTACAAGTTGCCCGGAAGCGAGTAGTATGGTTGTTTGTATTACTAATCACTAATACAATCACTGGCACAATTATTAAGTCCCAGGAAGATATCTTAGAACAAGTAGTAATACTGACGGCGTTTATCCCTTTGCTCACAGGTACTGGTGGTAATGTGGGCGCTCAGTCTTCTACAGTGGTAATTCGCGGCATGAGTACCGATGAAATCAGATCCCTGGGAGTATGGCAGGTAATTGGCAGAGAAGCGATCGCTGGGGCTTTTTTAGGAATAATGTTAGGTGGTATCGCCACAGTCTGGGCTTATTTTTTGCAAGACCGCCCAGAGGTCGCATTTACTGTAGGTAGCAGTTTGGTGGCTATTTCTGTGATTGCTTCTGTCTCAGGTTCTGCACTGCCATTTTTATTCCGCTCCTTCCGCCTAGACCCCGCGTTGATGTCAGCACCGTTTATTACTACAGCCGTTGATGTCCTGGGTGTTTTGATTTACTTTAATTTGGCGCGAGTAATTTTAGGGTTATAACTGTGAGGATGTTTCAGGGGCGACAATTTCCCCAGTGCCTAATTCTATAATCTTGTCTTGATTCGTAATTAATTCATTGAGTTCTCTCACCTTTAAATTCATTGTCTCACAAGATTCTCTCAGGGCCTGGGTAAAACTATGAATATCATCGCCATACCCACACTGATAAGCAGCAATTTCTATTCCCTGCTTGGCATTTGCTCTAGCACAATCTACTAAGTCTGTACCTAGCAATGGTTTTGGGGATGTCATAGGTTGTAGTTGTTGTTTTTTACAAGTAATTAGCCGTTGAGTCTTTACCGGGAGGTTTTTGTTGCTGTGGTGGTTGTAATATTTCTTCTGGCATAGGATAATTTTATGTGTAAATTATAGCATTTTCCATGCTCGTGAGGTACAATTTTTTTTAGTTTGAGGGAATAGGGAATAGGGAATAGGGAATAGGGAATAGGGAATTGGTGTGTACTTTATGAGCCTGAAAAAGGCTTTAATCAAGAAAAAACAATTCACAGATTCCTAAAAGCAAACCTCGGATTAATACCTCAATCCAAGGTTGAAATTTATACTTTAGCTCCCAACTGATAATGTTCAAGTTCAGGCACTTTTACCCAGGATGTCAGCTAAACTAGGTTTAGCTGACATTGTGATCCTCACACCTGACACACGCTCTTAATCTGACCACTGAAAACAAGTACACAACTCTCTTGGAATGTCAGGATTGCTCCTGTTCATCTGCTTTTAAGTTAACTATAAAAATATAGAAATTTATCATTCTTGAGGTGGAAAGACAAATTAGCTTTTCTCACTCTCAAGAAGTAAAATCAATCATCTGGATGTTACTTTCACTGAACTATGGCAAATAAAACACTGGGAATAGAACCATCACTATATAACTACTTATTATCCGTATCTTTACGGGAACCGGAAATCCTCTCCCAACTGAGGGCAGAAACAGCCCAGCATGCGATGGCTGTGATGCAGATTGCACCGGAACAGGGACAGTTTATGGCCTTGCTGGTGCAATTAATGGGTGCAAAAAAAACCTTAGATATAGGAGTATTTACGGGTTATAGTTCCCTGGTGGTGTCTTTGGCATTACCTCCAGATGGTCGGGTAGTAGCCTGTGATGTGAGTGCAGAGTTTACAGCGATCGCCCGTCGTTATTGGCAAAAAGCTGGGGTTGCAGATAAAATTGATTTACACATTGCCCCAGCAATGGAGACATTAGACCAGTTATTAGCAGCAGGTGAAGCACAAACCTTTGACTTTGCCTTTATTGATGCTGACAAAAGTAATTATGATGGTTATTATGAGCGATCGCTCCAACTAGTTAGACCAGGGGGATTAATTTTGATTGATAATGTACTTTGGTCTGGTAGTGTAGCCGACCCAGAAATTCAAGATAATCGCACTACCAACATTCGCGCACTCAATGAAAAACTACACCAAGACCAGCGGATTAATTTGAGTTTACTTCCCATCGCCGATGGCTTAACTTTAGCCCATAAGAAATAATTATCCTGTTTTGAATTGCCTTTAGTCACCACTAAAGGCGATCGCTATTTTAGTGATTTTAGTATAAATTTTTATAAATTTTTCAGAAACCCTGGATAATATTTGGGGAAAATATTATAGTGAAATTACTGTGTTGCACAGATAAAAGAAACCGAGTGCGATCGACTAAAATACATCTGTCTTGGTTGGTTTACCATATATTGGGGGAAAATTCATGAAAAAAAAGCGCTTGCTATGGGTAGCCTGTGGTATAGTTTTATTCTTCTGTCTTCACCTAGTCATACCCATCATTTCTTGGGCACAAACTCCCAATGTAGCCAAACGCTTCCAAACTCTGGTGAAAGCAGACCAATTATACCTAGCCGGAGACACTGCAGCAGCAGAAAAACTTTACCGCCAAGTCAAAACCCCATTTGCTCAGGAAACATCCACAAGTAAGGTTCCTGAGCCAATTACTGACCCAGAACAACTTTCTGGTGCTGGTAGAGTATATTGGCGCAACGCCACCGAGGGAATGCAACAGGGACTTACCAGTAAAATCTTTGTCCCTTTACAAATGCTTCTAGAAAGACATCCAGAATTTACCCCTGCATATACACTCTATGCAGAAGCCACGAAAAAATATGGGAATGAGAAAGATATACTACCTGTTTTAGAGCGTGCCATCAGTATTTTCCCCCAATCGGCAGAAATAAATCAAGCCCTAATTAAAGCCCAGCAAGAAGCTGAACAATGGTTAGAAGCCTCTATTACTGCACGTCAATTTGCGATGACTTACCCTGAGCATCCCCAAGCTGAGGAATTTACCAGTATTGCTGAAAATAATTTTAACCGCTTTCGTAGTCAACTAAATCAACAAGTGGTATCGCAGGGCATTGTGGGTGCTGCAATTGGTATTTTAACTGGTAATGCCAATCTCCAAGCTATCAAATTAGCTCCTTTGCTCCTGCAAGGTGAGTCAGCTATGGGGGCGCAGCTTGCAGCAGTTTATAAGCAGCAATCAACTTTAATAGAAGACCCCACCATTGTAGAATACGTTAGCCGCATTGGTAATAACATTGCCAACTTAATGGGGCGCAATGATTTTGATTATGAATTTAATGTCATCTTAGATGATTCTCTCAATGCCTCTGCTCTACCCGGTGGTAAAGTATTTGTCAATACCGGGGCGATTATGGCGCTCAATTCAGAAGCAGAATTAGCCGGACTATTAGGACACGAAGTTGGTCACGCAGTTTTATCTCATGGATTTCAACGCGTCACCAATGCCAATCTCCTGGCAAATGTTGGGCAAATTATCCCTTTTGGTAATTTGATATCTACCTTAGCAATCCTAGATTATGGCCGTCAACAAGAAACTCAAGCCGACGTTGTTGGTACTCGTGTATTAGCTGGTGCGGGTTATGCTGCTGATGGTTTACGCAATTTCTTTGTTACTACCAAACAACAGCAAAAAGGACGAACTATCCCCGCCTATTTGAGGACGCACCCCGCATCTGAAGACCGGATGCGCTATTTAGAAGAAATCATCGAGCGTAATGGTTATAATCGTTATGCCTTTGAAGGTGTGCAAAGATACAGGGAAATTCAAGCCAGACTAGAGGAAATCCTAGAAGATTCTTGACATATACTTCCCACAGATGATTTACTCACCAATATTACACAGTCACCAATTGAGTTAAACCCTTGAGAATACGCAATACTTCATACAATTCATTCCCAGGGTTGCGCATTAAAAAGCCTTTTGATAAAGAATAACGGGGTGGTTTTCCTTTGACTAACTTCACAAAAATAAACTCGCTCCCTGTAGCAATCATCCCAAAACTGGGTTGGTCAGGATAGGGGTTACCTAACATATAGGCAAGAATTTGTGCAAGTCCTTCTTCAATAGAAAATGAAGCTTTTTTTGATTCAATAATCATCACCCAGAATCGGTCTTTTAAAACTAAAGTATCGATTCTACCCTTGATGATTATATCTTCATCTGGTACGGCAATATCTATAGACTCTTCTGATTTGACATAAAAAGGAGATAGGTAAAAATCACCAATAAAAAGTATGGGATCTACAATTGCCATTCTGACAACATCCTCTAACAAGGGAGGATAATTGAGAAGATTCAAATAACCAGCCTTTACTTTATCTAAAAGTTGTTTCTCTAAATCTGTAATTTCTGGTAATTCCTCTTCCCATTCCCAGAAGAATTGTCTATCTAAAACTAGCTCAATACCAAAATTATCAATTAAGTAGCGTAAATCAATATTTTTAGCTTGAATTATTTGTGTCATAATCTTCTCACCCAGATTAAGATTATAAATCTCATCCTGTGGGCAGGAAAGCCCGCCCTGGTATGGCTCACGCAGATGAAAGGTGCTGTAATCTATACTGTTTCCACTTCTCCTGTTGACGCAGCCTTTTTTCGGGAGTCAGACTATCAAAGCAGTGAGGACAAGAAATACCTTCTTCATATTGAGAAGTAGCCTTATCTTGCTCAGAAATAGGATATCCGCAACAAAAGCATAACTCATGACTACCTAACTCCAATCCGTGACCAACCGCAACCCGTTCATCAAAAACAAAACATTCACCCTCCCACAAACTTTCCTCTGCTGGTACTGATTCTAAATACTTGAGAATACCACCCTTGAGGTGATAGACCTCCGTAAAACCTTGGGAGAGCATAAAAGCTGAGGCTTTTTCACAACGAATCCCCCCTGTACAAAACAAAGCGACTTTCTTGTGTTGATTGGGGTCAAGGTTATTACTCACATATTCCGGGAACTCTCGGAAGGATTTAGTTTGGGGATTTTGTGCTGTTTTAAAAGTACCGATATTCACTTCATAATCATTACGGGTGTCAATGACAACCACCTCCGGGTCAGAAATCAAATCATTCCATTCTTGAGGACTAACATAAGTACCTACTTGCTGATTTGGGTCAACTTCTGGTAAACCCATAGTCACAATTTCCGCCTTTAACCGCACCTTCAGGCGTTCAAAGGGCTGTGTTTCAGTATATGACTCTTTGTGTTCTAAGTCTGCTAAACGGGGGTCAGAACGCAAAAATGCCAAAACAGAGTCAACCCCTTGACGCGAGCCGGCAATAGTCCCGTTAATGCCCTCTGCTGCTAATAAAATAGTCCCCTTAATACCTTGTGATTGGCAGTAAGACAGTAGGGGTTCTTGTTTCTCGGCAAAGTCCGGCAAGCTGACAAATTTATACAGCGCCGCCACTACCTGATTTTTATCTTGCATAATCTATTGAGTAATGATATAATACTTAAAAATCAGCAAAAACTGTTTTTCAAAGCTGTTTATAGTTTATGGGGGTTTAGCTCAGTTGGTAGAGCGCCTGCTTTGCAAGCAGGATGTCAGCAGTTCGAGTCTGCTAATCTCCATGGTCAAGAGCGTTCAAATATTACAGAGAGATTGTTAGCCGGCATTTGGTAAGTTGCTTGAAAATTTAGATGTTGCTCTCTGGCTGCTGCAATCACATCCTGTAAATTACGCACCCCCCAAGCTGGGTCTTGCGCCCTTAAAGATTCATCAAAAGCAGCGTTACTATGTGCTGTATGCTCTCCATTTTGTTTAAACGGTCCATATAAATATAGTATTCCCCCAGAGGGCAAAATGCGACCCGCACCGGCCATTAGTCCTAGACAAGTTGACCAGGGCGAAATATGAATCATATTAATATTAACTATAGCTACAATGGGTAAGTCTGGTGCAGCATCTTTCTCCACTGTCCAACTCGCCATACTAGCATCAAGTTCTAAGGGTGGGTAAAGATTATCTGATGGATATTCTTTAGCCCAAGCCTTAATACTAGCACGTAATAAGGGATTTTGTTCAGTAGGTAACCATCGGCGGGGGGTAAGACGGGGCGCAAAATATACAGAGTGTTCACCCGTACCACTAGCGACTTCTAAAACAGTACCAGTTGGGGGTAACACCTGTAACAGTACCTCTAGAATAGGTTCACGATTCCTTTGTGTAGCTGGCGCGTACTTTCGCCCATCTTCGGGTGTATTCATATTCAAATTACTTAATCCTTTACATAATCCTTTACATACCAACTACATAATAATCTGGAGGGTCACCTTGCCTAAGTCAATTCGTTGTACCCAACCACCACTCAAATTCATTCCCCATCACTTTAACCCATTTATACTACAGATTTTCCGGTGGTTATTGCCTATTGTGCTACGTTTTCGTACTAGACCTTGGTTACCTGCGGGAATTGTGCAAGTGGAAGCTGAGAATGTGGAGACCTTAGCTAAACTTTATCAACAATTCCAGGCTGGGAAAATTCGCTTTTTGATTGCATTTCGTCACCCAGAGGTAGAAGACCCTCTGTGTATGCTCTATCTACTTTCCTACATTTTGCCCCGGGTTGCACGCCAGCAGGATATTCAACTGCGATCGCCCCTCCATAGCTATTTTCTCTATGACCGGGGTATGACTATATGGGCTGGGGATTGGTTAGGATGGTTATTTTCTAGGGTTGGTGGTGTCCCTATTCGTCGTGGTCGCCGATTAGATAGAAAAGCTATTCAAACAGCACGAGATTTATTTAGTCATGGCCAAATGCCCATCGCCGTTGCACCAGAAGGAGGTAATAATGGTCATAGTGGAGTTGTTAGCCCCTTAGAACCGGGTGTAGCCCAATTAGGTTTCTGGTGTGTAGAAGACCTGGAAAAAGCCCAGGGTGATGAGACTGTGTTTATTGTCCCGGTAGCTATTCAGTATAGCTACGTCCAGCCACCTTGGTCAAGACTGAATTGGCTGTTAAGTAAGTTAGAAGCTGATAGCGGTTTACAAGTAGTTGAGCAAGGAAGTAATCACCAACTAGAAGTTTACTATCAACGTATTTGTTGTTTGGCTGAGTATTTAATTACCCAGATGGAAGAGTTTTACCGCCGTTTCTATCATCGAGACATACCTAAAACTAACTCTGTTGATGAATCTACCACCCGTAACCAGATGATAATTAGCAGATTACATCATTTAATGGATATAGCCTTACAGGTGGCGGAAGAATATTTTGGCGTAACACCACAAGGCAATTTTATCGATCGCTGTCGTCGTTTAGAAGAAGCGGGTTGGAATTATATCTACCGGGATGATCTAGCAGATATTGACGCTTTAGCACCCTTCCAACGTGGGTTAGCAGACTGGGTGGCCTGTGAAGCAGATTTGAAAATGCAACACATGAGGATAGTAGAAACTTTTGTAGGTGTGACAGCTAATTATATTCAGGAAAAACCAACCCCCGAAAGGTTGGCGGAAACAGCTTTATTAATGTTTGATCTGCTATCTCGGATTCAGGAGTCTACTCTCCCCGGTAGACCTAGTTTAGGTTTCAGGAAAGCGACGATTACTGTCGGTGAACCAATTTCTGTTACTGAACGCTGGCAAAAAATTGCCGGCGATCGCCCTGCTACTCGTCAAGCTGTGAGTCAGTTGACCAAAGACTTACAAAATGCTTTGCAGACCATGATTGATTATACTGTTTAACGCCAAGTGGTTTCTCTACCTTTGGGCGATTTAGGTTGCTCATATTTTTATCTATTGGAGTTAATCAGCGAAAAATCCTTGAGGATTAAAAAAATGAACCGAGAAAATTTAATCGCTTTTTTAAAAGCTCATGGGGCAGAAATTCGGGGTTATGGTGTAAAATCTCTGGCTTTATTTGGTTCGGTAGCGAGGGATGAGGCCACGGCTAAAAGTGATATTGATTTATTAGTGGAGTTTGATGGTAAGGTGACCTTTGATTGTTACATGGACTTAAAGTTTTTTCTGGAGGATAGTTTGGGATGTCCCGTAGATCTAGTTAGCAAGAAGATGTTAAAGCCTCAAATTAGAGATGTCATTGAAACAGAGGCCATCTATGTCTCGTAGTGTCAGACTGTATTTTGAGGATATTTTGAACAGTTGTTACAAGGTTTTGCGTTATACCGAAGGTATCAGCTATAACCAGTTTTTTGAAGATGAGTTGAGGTTTGATGCTGTGCTGCGAAATCTGGTGAAATCAGCCAAAGCTAAATCCCATTTCTGCAGGTCAGCGTAAACAACACCGCGATTGTAGTAAGCTAGATCATCATTACGATTAATCCCAATAGCTTGGGTGAAATCAGCCAAAGCTAAATCCCATTTCTGCTGGTTAACGTAAACAATACCGCGATTGTTGTAAAAAGCAGGACGGGGACTGAGTTTAATCGCCTGATTCATCGCCAACTCAGCCTCTGCATACCTCTTTAAATCAGACAACACCCCTCTCTTCTGATTGTACAAATTAGGATTACCAGGCTCCAGCTTAATCGCCTGATTGATAGCATCCAGCGCCCTATCCAGTTGCTGTAATCCCCCATAAACTGAACTCAGATGATACCAAGCTGGGACAAAATCAGGTCTAGCCTTTACCGCCAATTCTAACGCTGCTGCTGCTTCTGTTAATTGTCCACTCGACCCTAAAGCCAAACCCTGACCATAATAAGCCAAATCAATAAACGCTGGTTTTTGGGCGATCGCCCGATCAAAAGCCTGTACCGCTTCATCATGGCGACGTAACCGCCACAATTGATTCCCCCGTTCAATCCAGGATCTAGCATCAGCATTCCCCTGGGGAACTGGGATTGAGAGAATGGTATTTTGAATAGATTCCACCTCCCCCCCACTTAATACTATATTATTTTCTGCACTGGGGTATCCCCCCGCCATGACTGGGGTATCTATATCAATATCAAAGTTAGTAATGTCTGGTGGTAAGCAATATTGCTGATTTGAGTTAAATTCTAATATAGCTAGGTCTAATTTACCAAGGTTTGTATCCAGTAGTTTGACTGGATGAGTTTTACCGTCTGGTGTTTGAATATTCAGGCTTTTGGGGTTAATTCTCCTGACTACATGGGAGTTGGTCACTACTAAGTAAGAGTTACCTGCTTGAGCTAAAATTGTCCCTGATGCTACGTGACGTTCTCCCCTGACTTTAACTGTGATTTGTTTAACAAGCTGTTGTAGTTGTTTCTGGGAATATGCTCCGCTCTCTTCGTCTTCTTCTGGTGGTCCCACTTGACATTTACCGGGTATGGGGGGTTTTGAGGTTTTGCTGTGGGTGATTTCCCCTAGGACAGGAAGAGGTAGGAGGAATATACAGGTAATAATGGCGAGGTGAAGTTTCATGGATGCTTGGGGGTGTAAGTTGAGGGGATTCGGGTGTATTTATTATATCTGTTGTTAAACGCAAAGGGGCGCAGAGGTACGCAAAGGTACGCAAAGGTTTATTGGCGGTCTAGACTATTATTAAGTACATGATTTTCTAGTCAGATTTATCTGACTTTAGCTTTGAGACGGGGGTTTCTAACCCCCGGTTCCTCTGGGTGGCGATCGCCCCACAGATCCCGGACTTCTAGCTAAGTTAGCTTAGAGGATGTTTGTCAAGTCATGATTAGTGTATCAACTATTGCTTGACCCCACCCTCTCCTTGCAAGGGTAGGTTTTTAATATGATCTGTGAAGGCAAGAAGACTAGGAAGACAAGGAAGGAAAGTGGACAAG
>NZ_JAQMTM010000050.1:0-3210 GCF_028331085.1 Anabaena sp. CS-542/02 | reverse complement strand
TTCGCGTCGGCAGTAGTCTCAATTCAATACTTTATATCACTCTATTATATATCAAGTAGTTGATTTTTTACTAAAAATATATGGATTCTTGTCAATACAAGTATAGTTTTGTCTATGAAATTGTCAACTTAGGACTTGCTCAACACCAATGATCATAGAGCTTACTTTAATCGGGGTTGTGCTGAGGGCAGAAATGGCGATCACCTGGGTGCCATCCACAATTTTTCCCAAGTTATCAAACTTGAGCCTGGCTATGCCCCAGCTTACCTAAATCGGGGCATGGCTCGATATCATTTAGGATATAATCAAAGTGCGATCGCCGACCTGAAAAAAGCATCGGAATACTTTCAAAATCAGGGAAAAAGTATCGCCTATCAAATAACTATCGACTTACTTCACAATTTGCAACAAAAAATCGAATTGCTCACGGAAATCGCCCTGTTATAATACCCTTAAAGAAATTTAAACTGAAGCCTTCTATAACCTACCGAGAAATGAAGCGAGCGATCGCAGTTTATCAATACCTAAATAGTAGCGTGCAAGAACGCCTCAGAGAAGACTTTGACAAACAAGACACCTTTTGTGAGCGGGTATCTTACCTGCTCATTAGCGTAGGTTGACAAGCTCCCCTATGATATTGATAGCCACATCAGTATTCAGTATTCGGAGTAATTTTGTGCACAGACTGTTGATATTGTCAATAACCACAATATTCCTGTTAATAAATAATTTTACCCTGCCAGCCATGGCAGCAGACATCAATCATGGTGCAGAAATTTTTAGTATTCATTGTGCCGGATGTCATATCAACGGCGGTAACATTATCCGACGGGGAAAAAACTTGAAAAAGCCCGCCCTAGAAAAATATGGTATGAACACCATAGAAGCAGTCACATCTATAGTCACCAACGGCAAAAATAATATGTCAGCCTACCAAGACCTCCTCACCCCAGAGGAAATACAAGCAGTAGCGTACTATGTACTCCAACAAGCCGAAACCGGTTGGCGTTAAACACCCACAACTGATATCTCCAGTTTGTATAAAAATCAAAGATTAAAAATATGCTATTACCACCACAAAGCCGACTGCAATTCACCCCCGACCTAAATATTTGTCGCATTTTAAATGGGATGTGGCAAGTTTCCGGCGGACACGGACGCATTAACCCCAAAACCGCAATAGACACCATGTTTCAATACGTGGATGCAGGTTTTACCACCTGGGATTTAGCAGACCATTATGGCCCGGCGGAAGATTTTATTGGTGAGTTTCGCCGTCAAGTGATTAAAACCCGTGGTGAACAGGCTTTAGCTCAGATCCAAGCCTTCACTAAATGGGTACCTCGTCCGGGAAAAATGACCAAAAAGCTCGTAGAGGAAAATATCAACATCTCCCTCAAAAGGATGGATGTAGGATCTTTAGACCTAATGCAGTTTCATTGGTGGGAATATCGAGATACAAATTATCTAGATGCCCTTAAGTATATGGCAGAACTGCAAACTGAGGGTAAGATTAAGCATTTAGCCTTAACTAACTTTGATACGGAACACCTGAAAATTATTGTCGATGCAGGGATTAAAATAGTTTCTAATCAAGTACAATTTTCTGTAGTTGACCGCCGCCCCCTAGTGAATATGGTCCGGTTTTGTCAAGACCATGATATCAAACTCTTTACTTACGGTTCTCTGTGCGGTGGTTTGTTATCAGAGAAATATTTGGGTAAATCAGAACCGCGAGGAAGTGAATTAGCTACAGTTAGCTTAAGAAAGTATAAAAATATGGTAGATGCTTGGGGTAATTGGCAGTTATTTCAAGAGCTGCTATCTACACTCAAGCAAATTGCTCAGGCTCATAATGTCAGTATTTCTAACGTAGCCACACGTTATATTTTAGATCAGCCATCTGTAGGAGGTGTGATCATTGGCGCAAGATTAGGTATATCTGAACACATAGAAGAGAATGGAAAAATATTTAGTTTTACCCTAGATACACAGGAAAGCGATCGCATTAATTCTATTTGCAGCCAGTCACGGGATTTATATCAATTAATTGGCGACTGTGGCGACGAGTATCGGCGATAACTATAACCAACAGGAGCAGTTTCTAGTATGCAACCTAGCACTACGGCCAAGCCCACCCTCATAGGCGGGAATCTCCGTTCTATCCACCATATTGCCCTCAATGTCAAGGATATGCAAGCTTCTCGGTACTTTTACGGTACCATTTTAGGTTTGCATGAACTCACAGGGGAGGAAGTACCAGCCACCTTAGTAGAACTGGTGAATACAGGAAAAGTCGCTAACTTTGTCACCCCCGATGGGACAATTTTAGATTTATTCTGGACACCGGAATTATCACCACCGGATCCCAATCCAGAAAAAACCTTTACCAGAGCATACCATCTCGCCTTTGACATAGATCCGCGATTATTTGAGTCAGCTGTCACAGTCCTCAGAGAAAATCACATTGCGATCGCCCATGGCCCTGTGACTCGTCCTACAGGTAAAGGTGTATACTTTTATGATCCCGACGGGTTTATGCTAGAAATTCGCTGCAATCCTACATCAGGTTGAAAATATCAACTAGTCTGGTGGGTACACCCTGCTGAAGCAGAACTCGCAGGGTAGCATCTTAACTAACCAAAAGTTGAGTTGTTCCAACCCCACATTGTAGCCTTAACATCGACAAATTCTATATAAATCCGATTTTCTGGGACACCTAAATAATGGTGAATCTTTTGGCAAAACTCATGAGTCATGGCTTGAGTTTGCTGATGTTTCATAGTTCCTATGCTTTTAATTTCAATATAGCAAGCCGGGTCTGTAGTCCCTGCAAAGGTCATAGGAATACCTGACTCAAAGGAGGTCATCACGTAAGATTCAGATTTGCCTAAATGTTGTGCTAACTTGCTAGATAAGTTTTTCAGCATGCTTTCAACATCTGCTTTGTGAGGCATAGATACAGAAGTTTGGACTTTGATTAAAGGCATGGTATTGAGTTAAAATTACAGTTTCTGTGCATATTGTGCATATATTTAACTTTATCGGACTCCGGGTGAAATAGATATAGCTGCTATATAAAACCTAGACAAAGCTAGACTTTACTTTCTACTTCAACGGGAGCATGGGAGCGGTTATCCCTGGTGTAGACTTGCACGCCCTAGCCAGACGCGATATTTCTCAAGTTAAGATTTACAAGAAAGACTACCG